>JAQUQY010000084.1 GCA_028715865.1 Syntrophales bacterium | reverse complement strand
GGCTCTTTCCTCGGGATCGGGTTTTCTCTTTTTGGGATCCCTATTTTCATCCGCCATGAAAGCTTCATCCAGATCGGCAAGCGCCTGCCTGTAAGCCTCCCTGCCATATCGTTTTACAAACAAAGACGACAGCCTCCTCTGATCTCTTCTGTAGCCGAAATCAATTGGTCCCGGGTCTTCACCTGGCTCCAGCTCGATTCCGGATTCTTCAGCAAAGGCCATTCGAACCTGGCGGTCTCTGAGGGCCTTTCCGTCCGCGATGGCTTCGTAGCGTCCGGTTACGATCAGCTTCAATTGGGGCCGCTGATTTAGCGCCACAAGCAGCTTGTCCAGTTTTTCCTGTTCAAGCAGCGGGATGTCGAATGATCCCGGCTCGAAGACAACCATGTTGAGTGTTTCCTCATCTCCTCCAAGTAAAGCACCGAGGGCACGGAACGGAGAGGTTACTATCCTGCTAAGAAGGTTAAAGATTGCCTGCCACACAATGGGGCCTATGCTGAATTGGGGATCATCGAGGCTGCCCGTAATGGGTAGGCCTATATTGATTATTCCATTGGCATCCCTTAGCAGGGCAATGGCAAGGTCCAGAGGAAGACTGACGGCATCGGGGCTCTCCACCCTTTTCCCCAGCTTCAGAGAGTCAATTACGACTTTGTTATTGCCCAAAAGGCTGCTGTCCTCAATCCTGTATTGCAGGTCCAGGGAAAGCCTGCCGTCGTCGATTTCGCGGCCGGCAAACTTACCTGAATATGGAGTCATGCTGGTCATTTCCATATTGTCGAATATCATGGAAATATCTGTAAACTCTTTCGGATCGAAAAAGTTGATCTCTCCCTTGATTTTACTGCTTCCATATCTGTCGACCCGGCCGTCCAGGTCGACGCGGGTACGGGCGCCTGGCGACGAGGACACACCGGTTATTACTCCCTTGAGTTCATGAATCATGGTGTCAAACTGAGGCATCAGGCTGAAATCGGCAAAATGCAGTAAGCCCCTGTCTATGTTTACCCTGCCTATCCTTACGGGAAAGACATCCCCCGCTGTATCGGGCAATTTTTGATCAGGCCGTGATTTCCCGGAAGCATCATCATCGGATTTGAAGGCCTCCACTACATTGACTTTTCCGTCATCGCTAATAATCAGTTTAGCCTTAAGGCCGGCCAGAGTCAGGTTTTCCATAACAAGGCCGTCAGGATCCAAGGTTAATCGCATTTCAGGGGTTCTGAGACGGTTCCAACCAAGCAGGACATCTCTTGTGCTGTTCTCAATAACCTCGAGGCCGTTTATTTCCACCCTGCCCCGATATGCGGCTTCTCCCTCTCCTGTCAGACTGAAAGATCCCGCTGTTGTAAGCAAACCCGATTTCATGTTCAGTTTAGCCGCCTGCGCCAGATAAGGTTGTATTACCGGCAGGGATAATTTTTCAACGGCTATGTCGCATTTCACCGAGGTGGATGAAGGATCCAGGGCGCCCGAAGCTGTCACCGTGCCGCCCTGAGCTACCCGCAGAGCCGCGTTGAAAGGAACTGGCGAATTTCCATCGAAACCTGACAGAGAAAAGGCAATGTTTTCCAACACAATCAAAGGCTTACCAGGCCTAACCCTTTCGTCTGTCAGGCGGGCGGTAAATTCCTTCAAATAGAAGTTGTCAAGAAAAATACTCCAGGCTTCGCTATCTTCTGCGGAAACTTCCTCCTTATCCGTTTTCCCGGCTTCAGCGATGTTTCCGGCTGATACGACCGTATCCATAAACCTGAGCAGATTAATTCCCCCTCTTCTGTCAAGGATTGCATCTACGAGACCTTCATCCAGCTCAAACAGCTCAAGGGCTGCGGAACGCTTGCCCAGATCGAAGGCGCCGCCCGACGCCTCCATCCTGCCAACTTCCAGCACTGGCCTGGCCTCGCTCGAGAATCCCGCCGCTATTCCATGAAGAGCCAGGCCAATTCCCTCCATGCTGAGGTGGACCATGTCAACCTTTTCCACGTCTAGAGCAAGTTCCGGCACATTCAGGTAAGCCTCTTCGGCCCCCTTTACACGCAATCCCATATCCATGATCCTGAAGCTCAGATCATTCAATGCGGCAACGGTATCGTCTTTTCCCAAGTCGACCAGGTATCTGGTCTCAAGGCTCATTTCGCCATCGGGAGGAAACATGTCAACCATGGATCTTATAAAGTTCCATGGTGTTTCCAGCGGCACATGACTGAAAGCCAGCTTGCCTTCGGAACGGATGGGATGCAGGGCCACACGGCCCGACCACTGAACCATCGCGCCATCGGCGCCTGTTGCCGTCAGGGAATAGTCTCCCTCTCTTTCCTGCAGTGTTGAGATGTCATCGAGATGAATCGTAAGGGGATGGAAGGCGACCTTTGCCGGTACCGTTTGCCGGGCGTCGGTAAACTCGATATTTGCCTCATTGATTTCTATATTGTGGAGGAGTATTCGCGGGGGTCTTTTTCTCTCTTTTGCGGGCTTCGGTTTTTCCGCGGCCGTCTCGGGGCCTGCCAGGCGCTCGAGGTTCAGATTCCCCTCACTGTCTATGACGATACAAAGGAACAGTCCGTCTAGAATGACGTCCCTGAATGTCAAGGCCCACCTGAAAATGCTGCTCAGCTGGAAGTTGACATGCAGGTGATCGAAACCGACGATACTGCTCCCTGAGGGTTCGCTGATCCTGAAATCCCTGGCATCTACTGTAAGGCTGTAGGGGTTGATCTTGACCTGTTCCAGTGATACTTCTGCCTGAAAGCGCTCGCTTAACGTTTTGGGCAGGAAATGGCCGATGAGATAAGGAGCCAGGAAAAAACCCGCCAGTGTATAGAATACCAGCAAAAGCGCACCGATTATGGTGAACTTGTTCTTAAGCACTCGAACAATGGTTTCCCTTGTTTTTTCATTCATGGGATCCTCCTTGACGCTTTTCCATTGCCTTTAAAAGGTTGGCCTCTAAGGAAAACAACCACCGTCTGATGCCGTCGTGTGTAGTTCAATTTCTCACACCCTTTGATCTTAGTCAACAATGTTAAAAGCTCCACATGACCCATCCTGTGATTAACAGACAGGGGACCCGCAGGCTCCGTCAATATCATTAGGGGCTTTCACAGACCGGAACGAAACAATGTTTCGCGCTCAAGCCGACGAAATAGTATTGACATTAAATATTTTATATGCCAAATATCGGCTAAAATTAATAAAGGTGCCTACAAGCCATGGTTGATCCGGATGAACGTCTTATTTTTCTTGTATTTACAGCTCAACAGCGGCTGAGAAACCATCTGAAGAGAAGATTTCGTGAAGAAGGTTTGCGCATAACCGCGGCGCAGGCAGCCATTCTCTTTCTCCTGCGCGGGAACAACGGGCAGACAATGTCAGACTTGAGTCAGTCCCTCATGGTTGACAATTCAAGCTTAACCGGAATGATAGACAGGCTGGAAAAGCTGGGATTGGCGTCCCGGGGAGCCTGCCCCGGAGACCGCCGGGCGTACCGCATTGAGATTACTGAAAAGGGACATGAAGAAGCGGACCGGGCAAAGAGACTTCTTAATGAAGTTAACGCAGCAATAAAAGAAGATTTTTCCTTGGCTGAAGTGGATAATTTCAGAAAGATACTGAGATCCTTCTTCCGAAAATTTCAACTGTGAACAAAAACCTGGGGAAACAAGACAATGAAACCCGATAAGAAAGAGGCCCTCCTGACACGGGTTTCTAACTTCGCCGAAAGCAATGTGGCTTCACGAGGAGACCTCAGGAATGTTGAGGACTTTCCCTACGACCTGTGGGAGGAAATGGGGTTAAAGGGCCTCCTGGGAATTGGTATTCCCGAAACCTTCGGAGGTTCCGGTGCGGACCCGCTCACAATCCTGCTTGCCGGAGAAACTCTGGTTCTGCGAGGCCGAAATCCCGGCATTGCCTTTTCCTGGCTTATACATCAGATCGTGGGCCATTTTATACTCTCCCGGTTCGGTAATGATAACCAAAAAGAAACTTATCTCCCGGGCATGGCCCTGGGTAAGGAAACGGGATGCATGGCCATATCGGAGCCTTCAGCGGGGGCGCGGCTGAAGGAAATGAAGACTCTGGCAGATAAGGGAAAGAACGGCTTCATCCTGAATGGAGAGAAGGTTTTCCTGACGAACAGCCCATTGGCCGGCTTCTTTACAGTTTTCGCGGTTACAGGCGAGGAAGGCGGAAGGAAGAGAATTTCAGCCTTTCTGGCACCCCGGGACGCCAAGGGCCTAACCGCAACGGGCGAAAGCTTCTTTCCATTTCTCAAACCATGCCCGCACGGAGGAATAAGTCTCGATGACTGCCTTCTAGGCCCCGAAGCCCTCTTGGGTGAAGAGGGAAAGGCATGGGAAAATCTGTCCATCCCCTTCCGCACACGGGAAGACGTTTTACTCTGTGGGCTGATATCCGGTGGAATCGGGCGCCTTTTTGAGCTTCGCCTTTCCGCCCTTCGGACAAGAGCCGGGCGGACACATGGAAGTGAAACAAAAAGATTCCTCGGCTCTGCCTGGTCATCACTCGACGGCATACGTGTATTGTCAAGGAAAGCCTCCATTAATCTCGACATTCCGTCCGCCCACGGGGATATAGATTCGGTTGTACAATTTGCCAGGCGCAATATTTCCCTTCTTCTCGTAGAACTGGAGGAATTCGTAACGGAGGAAGGCATTTCACCCGGCGAAGAATGGCCCCTGCTCATGGGAGACCTGTCTTCAATGACAAAGATCGCCGAGAGCGCCAATGCGAAAAAAAAGGAAAATATCGGGACAAAGCTCCTTGAGGAGGAAAAATTTGATGAGCGGTTCGGTTCGACAATTTGATTCTCCGGAATCACTTCTTAAGGCCCTTGAAGGGGCTCAATATATCTGCAGCAGGAAAATCGCCACCACACTCCTGCTGGCCCTTCACCTGGGGAAGCCTGTGCTGGTGGAGGGTCCCGCCGGTGTAGGCAAGACGGAGCTGGCCAAGAAGACAGCGGAAATACTGGGGCTCTCTTTCATAAGGCTTCAGTGCTACGAGGGGCTGGACGAGTCCAAGGCCCTCTATGAATGGAAATACGGGAAACAGCTTCTTTACACCCAGATCCTCAAGGACAGGCTCAACGAAATAGTTGAAGGGGAAACAAGCCTGAGCGAAGCAGTCCGCACCCTCCACCTCCACGACGACCTCTTCTTTTCCCCCGAGTTCCTGGAGCCCAGGCCGCTTCTCCGCGCCTTACAGCAGTCTGAAGGCACGGTACTGCTTATCGATGAAATAGACAAGTCGGACGAGGAGTTCGAGGCGTTGCTGCTGGAAATTCTATCTGACTTCCAGGTATCCATCCCCGAAATCGGCACAGTGACTGCTTCATCCCACCCCATTGTTTTCCTTACCAGCAACGACACACGCGAACTCGGGGACGCCCTGAAGAGACGTTGTCTCCACCTGTATATCCCCTTCCCCGATGCAGGGTTGGAATCGAAAATCATCGCCGTCCGCGCTCCTGGAATCTCAGATCTTCTGAAGACACAGATCGTTTGCTTCATACAGGAAGTCCGCAAGCTCCACCTGAAAAAGCTGCCATCCATCAGCGAAACAATCGACTGGGCGAGGACCCTGCTGTTTCTACATGCCGAGTGCCTTTCCAGCGACCTTGTCAATGAAACAATGACTGTTTTTGTCAAGTTCGAATCCGACGGGGAAACGATAAGGGAAAACATGACTAATATTCTTCAAAAAACGCTTCGAGTGAGCGGGAGCCGGCCATGATACGTGATCATGGGGGAACCACTGCCTACCTGTTCTCGAGGGGCAGCCTCCAGAAACCAAGCGGTAAAGACCCTGTGGCTTCTCTCCTGGAATTCATCTCTTTTCTGAGGAAAAGCGGTGTCAGGGTCTCCCTGTCCGAAACCCTGGATGCCCTGGAAACTGTATCCTTCACGGGCTACGGCGACCGTGATGTTCTGAAATTTTCCCTTGCCTCTGCACTGGCCAAATCTCCCGATGAAGAGGAAATATTCAATGCCTGCTTTGAAAGGTATTTCAGCGGGCGAAAAGTTTTTCAGCCTGAAGGTTACCTGAACATGGCTTCTATGAAAGAGCCTGGAGAGGATCTATCTCCCTTGTCCCGCATGCTGATGGAAGGTGACGGGAGCGCCATTTCCAGGGTACTCAGGGAAACAGTGGACTCCATGTCACTTGACGCCCGTTATCCGGTCCAGCGGGAGGTCATGGTAAGGAGGATACTGGGGGGTATGGGTATGGAATCCCTTGATGGCGACATCGCAATGCTCTCCATGGCGGGCTCCCCCCTGTCAGGGTCAGTAGCAAGCGGGCTTAGAGAGGCCAGAGAAGAGCTCCTTGCATATACAAGGGATTATGTGAAAACTTTTTTTGAGTTTTCGGTCAAAACTCCGGGCGAGGATCCGAACCGCCAACGCAATTTCAGGCT
>JAQUQY010000083.1:3063-6446 GCA_028715865.1 Syntrophales bacterium | reverse complement strand
ATCCACAGTGGCTCAATGACGCGGTATTCCGGAAATCGAGCCTAATGGAACCAGATGGGGCCGGATTCCATGACCGGTATGAGGTGAAAAACTTTTTTTGAGCTCTCATGAGCCGATAAAGCGCTCCTCGCAAAATCTATCGCGGATTTTGGGAAAGTCTTTTCTATTGACTTAGGAATTGGACTGTGTTAGTCGCCGCAAGGTGTGACGACAGCGAAGACACTGATGAGTGAAGACTCAAAGAAAAATTCGAAGAAGAAAATTCTGGAATTAGCCTATGCCAGCAGTCTTGGCATATTCATGGTTATTTCGATCTTTATATGCCTTATGATTGGAGTCTACCTTGACCGTAAGTTCCAGACCACAACGAACGTTTTTACGTTGCTCTTTCTTTTTGTAGGAATTTTCGCAGGCTTTCGGAATTTCTATGTTTTCGTACGTAGATTCCTTGACAATGAAAACCGTGAAGCCCGGGAAGTGAAGAACCTTGCTAAAGGACCGGGGAATGACAGGGCAAGAAAAAGATCCCCTATTAAAAAAGATTGAATTCAGAAGCTGGCTGGTAGTGGGTCTGTTAGTGGCGGTCAGCATTATTTTCAGATCCATGCCGGTGACTCTGGGTATCCTTATCGGCGGCGTTATATGTTCACTTAATTTCCGCTGGATGTACCGCGACGCCAGTCTAGTCCTTACTGGACCCGCTGACAAGGCTTCGCGATATATGGTATTGAGATTTTATATCCGACTTGTAGTCACGGGAATCGTCCTCTTCATAATCATATCCAGAACACCTGTAAATATTATCGCCCTTGTAGTGGGGCTTTCAAGCGTGGTGATAACAATTATTCCCACAGTAATATTGGAGAATACAAAAAAAAAATCGACCAGGAGGTTGAATAAGAGATATGCACCCCTTCTTGTTTTTTGAAAATCCATATTTTCCGATTCATGTAACATATTCATGGTTTGTTATGATTTTTCTTGTCGCTATCGCATTCCTTGCGACGCGGCATATTTCAATGATTCCCGGGAGAATACAGAATTTAATGGAAGTTGTCATGGAAGGAATCAGCGGACTTATTCATGATACAATGGGACCAAAGGGGCGTCCGTTCTTTCCTCTCATAGCCACGCTCGCACTCTTTATCCTGGTTTCAAATCTAATCGCGATCGTTCCGGGATTCGAACCTCCCACATCCAATCTTAACACCACTGCCGGCCTGGCCCTTGTGGTTTTTGTCATGACCCATGTTGTGGGCATCAAGGAACATGGATTCGCCTACATCAAACAGTTCCTCGGCCCCGTGTGGTGGATGGCGCCGATCATGTTTCCCATAGAAATCATCAGCCATCTCTCCCGGCCTCTTTCTCTCTCCCTGCGTTTATTCGGAAACATGATGGGGAAGGAGCTTGTCCTAATCATCGCCCTGGTTCTTGCCCCATTATTCGTTCCCCTTCCCATATACGTGCTTAAAGTTTTCGGGGGACTGATTCAGACGATGGTATTCACGCTTCTGGCAATGATGTACATCGGAGGCGCCCTGGAAGAGCACCACTAGTGCCGCGTCACAAGGAATGATCGCGAATATGACGTGACGAATGAAGACTAAAAATAATTCCTTGCTTAAGTTAAAGAGTGACAAGGTACTATAACACTATCCCCGGCTGTCAAGGGGTTGCGATTTAAGAAATCGCAACCCCTTGTTGTTTTAGGGATATTCAAGATATGTGAGGGCCACGTAAATATTTTATTTTCGCTTTCATGTGAACTTAATTAAAACTCCGGAAGCGGACTTAAAATACCGCGGTATGGAGGACGGGAAAAGTCTTGAAGAGAGCATGGCGGTATGATAGTGAAGAAGAATAGTCGTTGCCTGGGTGTATCCTTCGGCCTTAAACCGCAAAGCCAAGGGAATTCTTGCGACGGAATTCTTGTGATAACAATGTTTTGGGACTGAGGCAAAGCTGATCTATTATGGCTTCACATAAAACCGTCAATTAGGGACGTCGGCTTTTATGAACAGAGAAGACGATAAAGCCGCACACTCCGTTGATGATTCTTTCATCGACGGCGGCATGCGTGAATATGGCGCGGTGAATAAACCGGATCAGGTCGAAATAGTAGATCTGGTTGACATGATAGACGATGAAGGGATCGAACAGAGAATTCCTTGCAATGAGGAGATAACCGACATAATCGTTAAAACGACTGAGCGGATGGTAAGGGAAATGTTTCCCCATGTTGCCGAGCGTGTCATCAGGGAAGAAATAGAGAAGCTGAAGAATGACCTCGATCCCTGAGAGGGCATATCATATTGATTCCCACGACTTATGGAATATCAAATTGCCGCGGGCTGCCCCGGAAGCCCCTTTATGGACAAGCAGCATGAATTTATGAGCCTATGGTAAAATTGTCTTCAATAACCAGATATTTTTTAACAGCCAAGCGGGCCTGCCTCCTGATTGCATACATTATTCTCTTATCCTGGTTCACATCAGGCCAGGCATCAGCCTGGACAAACCCTGAAACAATCACCGTTACTGCCGAAGGCGTCGCCGAAATCCTGGGTAACGACTTCGCTGATGCGCGGGACCGAGCCATAAATTCAGCCCTTGGAAATGCGGTATCCAGGGTAGTGAAAGAAACGATACTTCCAGGTGTTGGTATACCGGATACAGATTTTGTCGATGAAACCCTAGCAGAGCCATCGCGAAATTACATCAGCGAATACAGGATTATGGATGAAAAAATTGATGGTGCTTCCTATCTTGTCAACCTGTCTGCGACGGTACGGGCCGAGAGAATAGCGAAACTCATTGAAGACGATGGCGCAGGAATTCACTTAAGGGACTACAACCATACCGATTACGGAACTTCGGAAAGCGCTTTCATTCTGTTGAGAATAAGGGGAATTGTAAACTATTCACAATATGGAGCGTTCAAGACATTTTTTATGAATAATATTAACGGTGTGGATGCGGTTCTTGAACGGTTGGTCCAGTATGGCATCCTGGAATTTGAAGTTCATACGGCGAACGGGGCGGACTGGCTTGCTGCCGAACTTACCTCCGCTACTGTTCCGGGAGTAGAGCTGATCCTTCGAAGCCGGAAGGGCAACAGAGTGGAAGTTGATGTAGTTCAATGATAGAGGGTATTAATATATGCTGAAAATACTTAAGACTGTCTTCCTTGTTGGCATTATTCTGTCATTGATGGCTGGGTGCATGTCAAGGGCGTCCCGTGATGACACTTCGACACCTGCCCCGGAGGAAGATAATGGGAAGCTGCGCCTCATTGCCATTTTGCCTGTAGACAACAAGACAGGGGATGAACGTGCGGCCGAGATAGTAAGGGATGAACTTCTTCAGAGGATATCTTTCAA
>JAQUQY010000083.1:0-3053 GCA_028715865.1 Syntrophales bacterium | reverse complement strand
AAATTCCTCTTTCCTTCATAGATGACAGGCTGGCGGCAATGGCAGACGGAACGGATGTCCATAATATGCCACCCCGGACTGCAGGAGAAGCACTGGGAGTTGACGCCGTCGTGTATTCAAAACTCACCGAATGGAGTACTTCTCAAAGGCTTCTGTACGGCAGCACCGAAATCGCCGCTTCATTTGAGCTCATATGCGCTAAAACCGGAGAGGTCCTCTGGCGGAGGAGCCATGACACAAAGGACAGGCATTTTGACATAACCAGGGGAAGGCTTGAGGGAAAGGCCAATATTGCCTACGATGAAGCGTTGCGGGAAGTCCTTGATGAGGTAATGTCATCTTTCCCTGAAGGGCCCGAATATCTTAAAGTCGCACCGCCCTACAGGAATCCGTGGTACTTGAGGTGGCTAAGACGGTAAAATCCTTTCCGGCGTGTTGCTGCTTTTTCATGTTCTTCAGCAGGCGCTTGACATAATCTTGTGTAGCCGGCTGCGCCGGAGAGGATGGCGCCGTAACTTTTCTTTGACCTCTGTCTCTTTCCGCAGCAAGCAATACTTCTTGAGTAAGGATTTTGATTCTGTTATGAGCATGAGTTTATTTCTAAACTATTTACAACAGGAAGGGCATAATGAACCACAGGGCTAACTTCAGTTCCGGACCTTGCGGCAAGAGGCCGGGGTGGACACTTTCAGCGCTTGAAAACGCGGCGGTGGGTCGGTCGCACAGGAGCAAACTGGGGAAAAGTAAACTCGCCAGGGCAATTGATGAAAGCAAGCGGATTCTTGGAATACCCGAAGGTTACCTGCTGGGAATCATGCCGGGATCAGATACCGGCGCCTTCGAGGCCGCCTTGTGGTCGCTTCTGGGACCCATGCCGGTTACGGTTCTCTCGTGGGAAAGCTTTAGTGAAGGATGGGCGGAAGATGTGATGCTGCAGTTGAAGCTGGAAACAACCGTCCTGAAAGCCGGTTACGGCCGGATACCCGACCTTGATGCCGTCGACTGGTCCAGCGATGTTGTATTTGTGGCGAATGGTACCACGAGCGGCGTCAGGATTCCCCACTGGAACTGGATTCCCGACAACCGTCAGGGGTTGAGCATATGCGACGCCACGAGCGCCGTTTTCGCCATGTCCATCGACTGGTCAAAAATCGATGCCCTGACCTATTCATGGCAGAAATGCCTGGGCGGAGAAGCGGGTCACGGGGTTCTGGTCCTTTCCCCCCGGGCCGTGGAGCGTATTGAATCCTATGATCCATCCTGGCCGCTGCCAAAGGTCTTTCGGCTAAAAAACAAGAAGGGGAAATTCAACAGCGGCATTTTTAAAGGCGATACCATCAACACACCCTCCATGATCTGTGTAGAAGATTATCTGGACGCCTTGAACTGGGCATCCGGAATCGGCCTTGAGGGTCTGATCCAAAAAAGCATGAATAACTTGAAGGTTGTGGAAGACTGGGTGGATCGCCTGGAATGGGTCGATTTCCTGGCCGAAGGGAAAGATATCAGATCCAGCACATCGGTATGCCTGAAAATCACTGATCCCCGATTCCAGAGCCTGACTGAAGCTGAACAGGGTTCTTACATAAGGGAAGTCGTCGATGCCTTGAGTGCGGCTTCAATTGCCCATGACACGGGCTACTACAAGGACGCGCCTCCCGGCTTCCGTTTCTGGTGCGGTCCCACAATTGAGCCCGATGATCTGGCGCGTGCCCTGAGTGGACTTGAAGAGCTCTGCCTGGAAAAGATACTTGTCTTGAAGGAATAGGAAAGGAAATCTATGAAAAAAGTTCTTGTGAGCGATACCTTGTCACCGGAGGGCGTTGATATCTTTAAAAACGCCCCGGAGATCGAAGTTGACGTTATCACAAACCTGACTCCCGACGAACTGAAAGCCGTGATCAAAGACTATGACGGGCTTGCCGTAAGGAGCGCGTCCAAGATAACCGCCGATATAATAGAATGCGCCGACAAGCTGAAGGTAATAGGAAGAGCGGGCATCGGTCTGGATAACATTGATGCCGCGGCGGCAAGCAAAAGGGGAATCGTTGTCATGAACACCCCCGGGGGCAACACCATAACAACGGCTGAACATGCCATAGCAATGATGCTCTCCCTTGCCCGAAAGATACCCCAGGCAACCATTTCCATGAAGGGGGAGAAATGGGAAAAAAATAAGTTCATGGGTTCGGAGGTGAATAACAAGGTCCTGGGAATAATAGGTATCGGGCGGGTTGGGTCCATCGTTGCCAACAGGGCCCAGGGTCTGAAAATGAACGTTATAGCCTACGATCCATTCATATCACCGGAAGCTGCTGAAAAGGCCGGCATTCAACTGTTTTCCCTTGACGAGGTCCTCGCGAAGTCCGATTTTATTTCCGTTCACACACCCCTGACGGACGAAACAAGGGGTATAATCAATACTGCGGCCTTTGGCAAAATGAAAGACGGCGTCTACCTGATAAACTGTTCAAGGGGCGGTATCGTGGTGGAGAATGATTTGTACCGGGCAATTGTATCGGGCAAGGTGGCCGGCGCCGCGCTGGATGTTTTCGAAGAGGAACCCTCTAAAAATTTCGACCTGATGAAACTCGAGTCCGTTATCTGCACCCCCCACCTGGGCGCTTCAACGGACGAGGCACAGAGGAACGTGGCCATTGCCATAGCTCGGCAGATTGTTGATTATCTCTTGACGGGCGAGATCAAGAATGCCGTAAACTTCCCATCCGTCAGCGCCGAAGTTCTGAATCAGCTTCGACCACACCTGATTTTGGCGGAGCAGATGGGGAGGATACAGTCGCAGATAATTTCCGGAGGAACCACCGAGATAGAGGTTCAATACAGCGGAGAAATCCTGGGATATAACGTGGCGCCCGTCACCATTGCCTTTGTCAAGGGATTCCTGACGCCGATCCTGAAGGAAAACGTTAACTTTATCAACGCGCCAATTGTAGCCCGGGAAAGGGGAATAAGGGTTATCGAATCAAAAAGCACTGAACCAGGGGATTACACGACCATGATATCTTCCCGAGTTACCACATCCAAAGAAACAT
>JAQUQY010000082.1 GCA_028715865.1 Syntrophales bacterium | reverse complement strand
ATTGTCGGCATCGGAAACGCTTGACATGGGGGCTCCGAAAAGTGCAAGAAATCCGTCCCCCAGGTATTTGTCCACGATTCCGTCGTTTTTGAACACGATCTCACCCATTACAGAGAAAAAATAATTGAGGAAGGAGACGGTTTTTTGCGGCCCGATCCGTTTGGCCAGACCGGAAAAACCCCTGATGTCAAGATTTAGTAGCGTCAGTGTTCTAAACTCGTCACGAACTTTCATGCCTGTCTCTGTGCCGTGAATGATCTTGTCCACAATTTCCTTGGGAACAAACTTCTGGAATATTCGCCTGACCTCCCTCTCGTGTTCAGCAAGCAAGAGCGTTTCACGGTAGAGCCGTGCATTCTCAAGGGCAATGCTGACGGAGGAAGCTATAGACTGAAGAAGCTGCATGTCATCGTTGTTGAAATCTCCGGTGGATTTGTTGAGTACCTTTAATACCCCTATAACCCTGCCCTGGGATATAAGAGGCACCGCAAGGACAGACCTGGTAATGAAGGGAATTTTTGTGTCGATTTCACTGTGAAAAAATTTGGACGTCATAATGTCATTGACAAGCAACGACTCTCCCCTGGCAGTCACGTAGCCGGCTATACCCTGCCCCTTCGCAAGTGGAGTTTTTCTTAGTTCCTCAATATCCATGCCGAAGGCAACCGTGAAGTGAAGTTCATTCCCCTCAACAAGGATAAGAGACCCCGCCTCGACATTAATGGCGCTTTTGATCATGTCCATGGTGTAGGACAATACCTTGTTCATATCGAATGTGGATGAGGCGAGCGCTCCGCCGATCTGCCTGAGGGTGGCAAGCTCGCTCCCTCGACGCGAAACCGCCAAAGAAAGCTCGTCCCTTACAATCGCCATGGAAATCGCGGAACCTACCTGCTCCATCAGGCTTCGCGTCGACGCCAGCCTGTCTACCTGCAATCCCCCCAAAAGCAGCACTCCAATAACCGTTCCATCGTTCTTCAGTGGAATAACCAGGGCAGATCCGGCGCCATCATCAAAGATGTCAACTTCAGGAGAGGTCGCCAGGTCCGAAGCATCATTGATGACAAGATAATCCCCTTGCCTAAAAACCCTTTCAAAAAAAGAACTGTGTGCCGAATATCTCATGCCTTGCTTGAGGTTGGACTTCTTCGATTCATAAAAGTCGTATAGCTGAAGCTCTTCGGGACGGGTCTCGTAGCGCACAAAGACAACAGCTCTCTGGAACACGGTCTCGCTCCGCACTTCATTCAGTATTGCCTGAACCAGTTCACGCCCGCGCAAGCTCGAACCAAGCGCGTCGGTAACCCTTTCCAGCACCTGAAATATTCGAAGATCCCTTTCCCTTTCACGCATCATGCGGAGATTTTCGAAAGTAAAGGCTGCATTGCTCACAAGCGGCGTTATAACGCTCAATATATCTGCTGAAAAGGGAGTATCGTCGACTCTTCGCGATATGGTAATTACACCTATAATGTCCCTGATTGTTTTAATGGGAAGGCAAATGAATGACTTGGTGCCGTACTGTGGGCGGTTGATCCTTCCAAAACGGCTGTCCGTCTCGATATTTTCAATAACCAACGGTGATTTGTTTATCACGGCGTACTTCGCGATGCTCCCGGAAAAATCCACGCGTTGACCGACTGACACAACCGATCCAAGACCGATGGAAGCCCTGACGACAAATTGGCTCCTATCATCCGGATCGATCATCATAACTGATCCGATATCGGCATCCGCCAATTTAAGCGCCCGCTCCAGCGTGATGTAAAGCACTTCTTCGGGATCGAGAGTTACATAACAGAGGTCCGACAGTTCCTTGAGAATTGAAATGTCCGATTCCTTCCTTTCAAGCCTGCTTCGGACAACGGAGAATCTATCCTCCACTGCGGAAAAGGACTCGGTTATTACCTTCAGTTCATCACCACTCTTATCAACCGGGTTTTCCAGGGATAGCGACGATATACGTTCCGTCAATCCCCTGGATATTCCCGTTACGCGATCGAAAACGCTCCTTAGGATAATCACCCCCAGAAGATAAAAAACGAGCAGAAATATGAAATAGAAGGGAACAGCACGGTCTGACAGCAAATCGTGCCTTAGCGCGAAAAAAAGAAAACCGACTACGGGAACCAGGAAGAAAAGCCCGAATATGATATTCAGTTTGTACGAGAGGCCCTTATTCGCCACGTATTTTTCCTTGAACCTCCTGCCCGTTTTCAGCGCGCCGATCTTTCAACAGGCGGCCATAAGTTTGTTCCAAGTCAATTCCCCGGCATGGAATCCAGCCAGCTTGAAAAACGCCATACCGGTCCCAGTAAAAATCATCGGCAGGCCGTACTGCGATATTCGTAAAACTTTTCCTTCTTTGCGCCGCAGACAGGGCATGTATCGGGGAGCGTGTCGGCAGATACGTAACCACAGAAACCGCATAGATAGTAAGAAGCTTCCCGGTCGGATGACATGAAATTCAGGGCTTCTTTGTAGAGTTTCGCGTGGGTTTCTTCCACATCCCTGCTCTGGGTAAAGTAGATGGTTACCGCCTTGTTGCCAGCCTCCATTGCCTCCCTGATGAATTCGTTATAAGCCACCCGCGCCACCGACTCTTCGGATTCAAAGCTCGCGGCGAGGTTTTCTTCGGTGGAGCCAATATCGCGAAGCAGCCTGAGAGCCCGCATTCCATGTATTTCTTCGGATGCCGCGATAACACGGAAGAGTTCAGCGATCTGGGGGTAACCTTCTTTATCGGCTTTATCAGCAAATACCTTGAGCCTGACAGACGCTTTCGCTTCACCGTCGAAGGCTCGCTTCAGAGATTCCCTTATCTTGTCTTCCATTTATTTCACACTCCAGCCAGGTACTGAACACACATTGAAGGACACTTAAAACATTTCACCGGCCCGCTTATCGTCCCGTGTACCCGAGCCCTAATTATATATCCCGCATTGTGATCAAATACTATTCAGGTGAAAATTGGCTTTTGTCAGCTCCGCAGACTGGGCAGACCCAACTCTCGGGAAGATCAGAAAAGGGGGTTCCAGAGGCAATACCGCCTTCCGAGTCTCCCTCGGCGGGATCATAGACATAGCCACACACTTCGCATACATAGCACTCCATAGCTAAACCTCCACTTTAAGTTTATTTACACTCTTTCCAAAAGCCGGTCCGCCAACAGCCCTCCCAGATCGTAACACTGCTTCAGGGAGCTGCTGTCTGGAACGTGCTTAATCCTCAGGCCCTCACAGGGAAGCTCCACCTTCATGTCCGCCAGATAGGTTTCGAGCTGTTTTACGGACTCTCCGCTCCATCCATATGAGCCGAAGGCCGCTCCCACAAGGTTTCGGGGACGAAGTCCCTTTAGATAGGTCAGGACGTCCGCCATTGACGGGAATATATTGTTGTTGAGCGTTGGCGATCCAACGGCAAGAATGCCAGCGTCGAGCACCTCGTAGGCCACGTCACTTCGGTGGACTGCTTCCATGGACATAAGCTTCACCGTGATTCCTTTGTCAATCAACCCTTCTGACAGCGCGCGTGCCATGGACTCCGTACTGTGCCACATCGTAGCGTAAACAACAACGGCTTTTTTCGTTGGTTCCTGGGCCGCCCATCGGCCGTAGGAATCTATAATGCCGCCGATATCCTTTCTCCAGACGGGACCATGATCAGGAGCTACGATCCGGAACTCGACGCCCAGGCCGCCCACCCGATCAAGGAGCTTAAGCACTTGAGGCGAGTAGGGAAGCAGTATGTTGGCGTAGTAGGTTGCGGCCTCGTAATCAAGAATCGCGGGCTCTATTTCGTCATCGAAACGGGCTGAAGTAGCCAGATGCATTCCGAAGGCGTCCTGTGAAAACAGCAGTTTATCCTTTGCCAGGTAGGAAAACATGCTGTCAGGCCAGTGAAGCATGCGCGTTTCCCAGCAGGCCAGGTCCATGTTTCCCAAACCTATGGATTCGCCGTCCTTTACGGCAATGATCTCCCTGTCAAAGGAAAAATGTTCGCTCAGCGCCTTTACGCCCGTGGGTGACGCGTATACTCTATCAGGATCAATATACCTGATCACCTCGGGAAGAGCACCGGTGTGATCCATCTCAGTGTGATTCGAAACAATGACAGAAATATCACGTGGATCCATGACCGATCCGACCCTGGCCAGCATCTCCTCCCTGAAGGGAGACTTAACGGTGTCGATCAGAGTAGGCTTTTCGGCAAGAACAAGGTAGGCGTTATAAGTACTCCCCCGTTTTGTGGTGTAGCCATGGAAATCCCTGATATTCCAGTCGACGGCCCCGACCCAGTACACATGGTCGCTAACTTTTACGGCTCTCATGACGTCTTTCATGGCCTATCTCCTTTCAACGCTGAATTCATATGACCGGTAATCTAATAATTTAGCAGTGTCTTTGCAAACAAAATATCACCAACAAAAAAAAGGCGACCACAGGGATCGCCCATCTATCGCTTCTATTTCAAACGGGTACTTTACAACCTACATTAATCCAGCGGCCCGGGGGGCATACATTATTATTTCAGGAAAGAGGGAGAAGATGACAACTGCCACCAACATGAGAAGCAGGAAGGGCAATACGCCCTTGTATATGTCTCCCAGAGTCACCTCTGGGGGCGCTATGCCCTTGAGATAAAAGATTGTGAGCGCGAAGGGAGGCGTCAGGAAAGATGTTTGCAGCACCACGATGTTCATCAGGGCAAACCAGACAGGATCGAAGCCCAGTTTTACCGCTACGGGGGTGAAAAGGGGGACCACGATCATGACGATGCCGATCCAGTCCAGAAAGGCGCCCATGAGAATTATAATCAGCCACATGCATATGAGGATCCCCCACCTGTCAAAGGGAAGACCCAGTATCAGCGACTCCACAACCCTGCCGCATCCAAGCCGCATAAACACACTGGTAAAAAATGATGCGCCGATAACAACCATGTACACCATGGCCGATGTGGTAATGGTTCGAACTGCAGCCTCCTTAAGAACCGGCCAGTTCACAGCCCTGTAAAAGGCCGCCATGATGACGGCGGCGAAGGCTCCAATGGCCGCCGCCTCGGTGGGAGCGGCAAGGCCGAAAAAAATCGACCCGAGCACCGCCAGTATGAGAAGACAGACGGGCAGGACCGACGTGGTGAACATTTTCAGTTTCTGCCTCAGTGTCACTTTGATCTCGGTATTTGCGATGGAGGGTCCCAGGGAGGGGTTGATAAAGCACCGGATTCCAATGTAGAGCACGTAGAGGCTCGCCAGCACTATTCCTGGAACAAAGGCCCCTATCAGAAGGGCTCCCACGGAAACGTTGGCTATAGGCGCATATACAAGAATCAGGATGCTTGGAGGAATAAGGATCCCCAAGGCTCCCCCCGCGCAGATGGCCCCGCAGGCCATGGGCTTATTGTAATTGTACTTCAGCATCGCTGGCAGGGACATGATTCCCATGGTGACCACCGTGGCGCCGACCACGCCGGTGGCCGCCGCGAATATGGTGCAGGTGAGAACGGTGGCAATCGCCAGTCCGCCCTTAAGGGACCCCAGGAGAACATACATTGCGTCATAAAGGCGCGTGGCAATGCCTGAACGTTCAATTATGATGCCCATGAAGACAAAAAGTGGAATAGCTATTAGAATATAGTCCGCCATGGCCACGTGAAGGCGGAGCATGAAGACATTTGAAACCTGGGGGCCAACAAAGATGAAACCGAAGATCGTTGCCACTCCGGCAAGAGAAAACCCGATGGGGAAGCCCAGCATCACTGTAGTGATCAGTGATACCAGCATAAGGAAGGTGATCATTTCTACGCTCATAGGTCTTCCTTTCCGGTAAGCAGGACCCGCACTTCCTTTATGAACTCCACGACCCCCTGGAGCAGAAGCAGGCCAATTCCCGCAAATATCCAGGTCTTATAGGGATATATGGGCGGCATGAACCCCGTCATGGACCGTTCCTTCAGAGCCCAGGACATCTGAATATGGGGCAGCATGACTCTGAAAATATTGAACCAGCAGAGGAAAAAAAGCGTTATGATAAAAAAAACCTGCAGGGCCGCGGTGACCCGTCTCGGCATGCGTGACGATATCAGGTCCACCGACACGTGACCCTTCTGCTGCCAGGTATAGGCCATACCAAGAATGAGCATCAGGCTGGATATGAAATAGGTGGCATCGAAGCTCCACTGCGTCGGGGCATTGAAGACGTAGCGAGCTGCCACTTCGTAGGTGAGAGTCAGTATCAGCAGAAAAATGAGATAGGAGAACGTCTTGGCTATGGCCGCCGTTGTTGCGTTTATTGCTCGAATCAGCATTTTTATGAACGTCACTGTGCATACCTCCTTCAGGTTGCAGGGTCAGTTTTGCCCGTCAAGCCTGTTACTACACCGGCCGGTCAGGGGCGCCTGGCCCATGACCGGTCCGGATTATGTTACTTTTTAATCAGTGCCTTCGCGGCGCCGTCACCACGACGGGCGGCCGCGCAGGTGTTGTCCCGCTTGGCCCTTACTTGCGGATGGGAATCATTATGTTCTCGTAA
>JAQUQY010000081.1 GCA_028715865.1 Syntrophales bacterium | reverse complement strand
CTACGAGTGCCTGGGAAATGCGGAAAAGCGCAAGCTTTACGACGAATTCGGAGAGGAAAGCCTTCAATCGGGATTCGACGCGGACAAAATGCGTCAGTACCACCAGTGGCAGTCCCAGGCTGGAAGTGGTTCCGGAGCATTTCATAGTGGTGACTTCGGACGTTACCAGAGCTACGAGGACCTGTTCGGCGACCTCTTCAGTTTCGGTGGTTTCTCCGACCGCCCTTCGCGGGGACATGTAAAGACAAAGGGCCAGGATGTTGAATACAACATCACCGTCGATTTTCTTTCCGCCCTCAGGGGCATGAAGACTGACATATCACTTCAGCGGCCAAAGCACTGCGAGGGCTGCGAAGGCACTGGAACTGAATCCGGAACCACTCTTATCCCCTGCGAGGCCTGCGGTGGATCGGGGCGGTTAAATGTTGCCGAGGGACCCATTCATTTTACCCAGGTATGTCCCCGATGCGGGGGCCAGGGACGTAAGGGAAAGGCTTGTTCCTCCTGCAAAGGAACCGGCTTTACCCACGGAACCGAAACACTGAGGGTCAACATCCCTCCGGGAGTCGATGAGGGGTCGCGTGTGCGTGTAGCCGGCAAGGGATCCCCCGGACTCGGGGGAGGTCCGCCGGGCGACCTTTATCTTGTGGTGCATGTCAAGCCCCATCCCTTCCTGTCACGAAAGGGCGCCGACATTTACATGGATGTCCCTGTATCCGTTGGCGAGGCCCTGGCGGGAGGAACCATAAAAGTGCCTACTGTGGGCGGCGACGTCAGCCTGAGGATTCCTCCTGGCAGTCAGAACGGCAAATTACTCAGGCTGAAGGGAAAAGGCGTCGCGATTCCGAAGAAAAAATCCCAGGGAGACCTCTTAGTGAGGCTGGTAATTAAACTTCCCGACTCCGACAATGAAGAGGCCCGCGCCGCCGCGAGGGCTATGGATCAGTTTTACAGGGAAGACATACGAAAGCACATCAGGTTGTAAGGCATGGCAAAAGAATTTTGGACCCTGTCGGAAGTCATCGAGATCTTCGAGATAAAGCGGCAGTTGCTGATCAATCTTGAAGAGGAAGAGATTTTGTGCCCCCGGTGCAGCGAGGATGACGGGGAGAGGCTCTATTCAAGCGAGGATATGGAAATCCTGCGTATTACCGTATTGCTGATTGAAGAGCTTGACGTAAACCTGCCCGGCGTTGACATTATTCTCAGAATGCGCCGAAGGATGATAGACATGAGAAAGCAGTTCGACAACATCCTGAAGGATATGGCTGATAAGATGCGGGAACGGTTGTAGCCCGGGGCCAGCCTGTTCTCATTTTCCCTTCCCGCGAGGCCCCTCCCCGTTCACACTGCGCGGCTATTCGAAAAAAACCCCGTCTTTTCCCCGGGCCTTGGCCTGGTACATGTTCATGTCGGCTCTTCTCAGAATCTCCGTAAGCGGCTCATCGGAGATGTACCGGGCTATACCTATGCTAGCCGTTACCTGAACAGCCTCCCCTCCCCCGGGACTAAACTTTTCCTCTCTGAACTCCAGCCTTATTCTTTCGGCGATGACCACCGCCGCCTGAGCGTCAGTTTCGGGAAGGATGGCCGTAAATTCCTCGCCGCCGAAGCGGTAGGCAGAGTCGGTTTTTCTCAGGCACCTGCGCGTGACTTCCGCCAGGCGTATCAACACCTTGTCGCCCTCGAGATGACCGAAAGTGTCGTTATATTGCTTGAAATCGTCTATATCGAAAAAGAGCAGAGAAAGGTCGTGGCCATAGCGGGTTGCCCTTTCCATTTCAACACGAAGCTGACTGTAAAAATGGCGCCCGTTAAACAGCCCCGTAAGTCCGTCAGTTATGCTGAGGTTTCGATATTTTTTTTCGCTCGCCCTCAGGGCTTCTTCGGCGAGTATCCTCGCCGTCACGTCTTCGAGGGTCTCGATCGCTCCCAGGATGGTTCCGTCGGAATCCCTGAGAATAGCGGCTGTAAACCGAAGCCACTTACCCTCGTCCCCAAGGGCCGGAAAGAAATCCGTAGCCTCGAAGGCCTCGTCTATAAGCTTCGACTTCGTGTATTTTTCAAAGTACCAGCGACGAAGATCCTGCCTCCGTTCATCAAGCAGAATGTCGGCCATGCAGGGCCTTTCATAGTCATAGAAGGCTTTCCATTGATGGCGTGTTCCTATGATGTCCGCCGCCCTAATCTGGCTCAGCTCCTCTAGAGCCCGGTTCCAGTAGATAACCCGATGATCTGTGTTTATTACGAAGGTTGGAATAGGCGAACCCCTCAGGACTGCTGACAGCAGGGCTTCGCCTTTTCTGAGGTTTTCTTCTGTTTCAAACCTGTCCGTAACGTCTTCCAGGGTTTGAATTGCCCCGAAAATGTCTCCCCCGGGCCATCTCAGAATGGCCGCCGTACATCTCAGCCATTTTCCTTCCTCGCCCAGGGCGGGAAAAAAATCCGTTACTTCGTAGGCGCCTTCGATTACGTCAGACTTTTTTAACCGCTGATTATACAGTCGCTCGATTTCTCCGTGAGCGCCATTTACCAAAAGGTTGGCAAGGTTGGGCTTCTCCTCATCGTACAACGCATCCGGGGGGATAGCCCCCCCTTCAACCATTATCTGCCTGGAAGTGATGCCCGTCAGGGCCTCCATTGCCCTGTTCCAGCATATTATACGGTGCTGATGATCTATCACAAAGGTGGGTATGGGGGTCCCTTCCATCATCATCGCAAGGATCTGCTCACCTTCACGACGCCCCCCCGGCAGCATCCTCCTTTCAACACCGTCCCTGGCCTGGGCTATAACCTGCCCGCCAGTCCGCTTCTTCACATTTTGCATGAGCACCCCCCGAAAAGAAGATGACCGCGGATTATTACTTCTTTTAATTTAAGAGCGTTTGTTTATCGTCTTCGCTTCAGTGATTCCCCGGTCCAATAACCGTAAATCCCGGGATGAGATGCTTTTCCCCGATGATCCAACCCGAATATACAGACCGGATCAAACTCACCGCTACTGTGGTTAACTGTCGGTGTTTGTTTCAGTATAGCAAAAAAAGGTGGGGCGTCAATAAAAGCTTTTAAGCAAACCTGCGGTAGAAATCCCCATGTTGATTTTTACCTGCCCATACAATTATCAAAATGATCAGCAGGTAAAGATGCCCTTTTCATAGATTACGAGCCTTTTTCCGGAGGCAAGCCGAGCGGTTACGGATTTCTTTTCCGTGTTAACAAGGTCCCAGTGGAGGGAAGAATCGTTGAATCCAAGCAGCTTTTTCCGATCAAGGGCCAGTTCCGCCGGGTCACCGTCATATGTATCGGAATAGGACGACCCAAGGGCGACATGGCAATTGCCCTCGCTTCCGCCGAAGTTTTCGTCGAAAAGTGTGTTTGCCATAAAGGTATCGATGACAGAAAACCGCCGATCGGTAAGCGAAAATTCACCCACCTTCCTCGCTCCCGGATCCATGGCAATCTGCTTTTTGAGAAATTCTTCGCCATTATCTGCTGAAGCGGACTTCACAGCGCCGTTCTCAAAGACAAGCCGTGCTCCGCTTACGTAATTTCCACTGCGGAAGGAGGGCTGATCAGCAAAATATACGCCCCTGGTCCCTCTCCAGTCAGGCGATATAAAAAGTTCAAAACTGGGAATGTTGTGCCCTGAAACACCGATCCATTTTCTTTTTTCTCCAGGCGTTACGATAAGATCCGTGCCGGGGGACTCAATGTGGAGCGACCTGATGTCCATCGCGTTGAGCCATCGCTTGATTTGTCCCGCCTCCTTGAATACTCGTTTCCACTGGGAAAGAGGATCGGGGTGATCGAGGAAACATGCCCTGATAATCTGACTGGAGTAACGGCGAAGCGACAGTTTCGCCTGACGGGCGGGCTCCGGTGTGGGAAAGGAACAGAGCGTCCAGCCGAACAAGCCCTGCTCTTCCCTTTTTACAAGAATATCCCGGAGCTCTTTCCTGGCTACCATGGATTTGCCAATTTTCCTGGGATCAACCTGCTCAAGATGAGTGAGCGACTCGGGGGCATGCAGATAAATGCTGCCGTTTAGCTCTTCCATAAGGGGTTTTTCCCCGGGCGGCAGGAAGGTTAGCTGTCGGGTTACGGCCCTTTGATAAAAACTGCTTTCCATTCTTGCCGTCGGCGTCATTCGGCAGACAACCCTCATCCTTCTGTCGATCAGCCGTTCGAATAGAATTTCCGCCAGCGCCAGGCTTGGATTATCAAAGCGTATCAATATTATGTCGCCGCTTTTAAACTTCCGCGCTCTCGCTTTCTGCATGGCCCAGATAAGAACGTCGGCGTATTTTCCCATTACATCTGTGGTGAAACCTGGTGCGATGTCAACCATCCTTAAATCCTTTCGGTTATTCATCGTATAAAACTTTTTCCCCGAAAATGCCGTCGAAGAAAGCTTTCTTTTCACTTGGATAATAGAGCGATTCACCGCGATCGATAATCAGCTTCCCATCCAGGTGATCCAGCTCGTGCTGAACTACGCGCGCGAGGAAACCCTTGTAGCGTTTGCTGATCTTTCTTCCTTCCCGGTCAAAGGCACGCACTTTAATTTCCGTCCAACGGGTCACATCAGCGCTGATTTCAGGACAGGAAAGACAGGCTTCGTTCTCCTGTTCCTCTTCTCCGCGGCATTGCGTTATCCTGGGATTTATCAGGACATCGTATTCGCCGCTGTCTTTCTTCAATGGTGTCCTGTCGTTAAAGTTTCTGTTTTTGAATACTATGACGCGCCTGCTTATGCCTATCTGGGGAGCCGCGAGCCCCACGGCGTCATTCCGCCTGAGAAATGCATCGACCAGCACCTCTACGTCACGCTTCGCCCTTTCATCAAGCGGTATGGGAAGTTCAGCGGCGGCCTTTCTCAAAAGCTTCGACTCTTCCTCGTTTATTCGTTCATCTCTCCACAATGTCCACGTCTTAATCTCTTTGTCCATCGAGTCCATTACTTTCACCGCAGGCATTTTGCGGTTATTTATAGCACCATAGTTGGCCTATTTCAATGGAGTTGAATATTACCGTGAATCCTGCTAGTTTCCTTTTCAGGCAGGATGCGCGGAGACAAACCTTTGACCGATTTAATCAATGAGCACATAGCAAGAACGGCCAGACGTCAGTTTGCCGGCGCCATGACCTTCAGCGGTGATGAGACACCCATTCTCGAGAAGGGCGGAGACGGCCGGGAGCGTCTGCTCTATCTCCATGTCCCCTTCTGCGAAAGCCTCTGCCCATACTGTTCCTTCAACCGGGTTGTATTTGACGAGGCCGTATGCCGCCGCTATTTTCATGCCCTGCGAAAGGAAATGGCTCTTTACGGTGAAATGGGCCATGACTTCAAGGCAATTTACGTGGGGGGCGGCACTCCGACTATAATGGCGGACGAACTTGCCAGAACCCTTGACCGAGCGAGGAAACTCTTTTCCATAGCTGAAATTTCCGTTGAAACAAATCCGAACCACCTGACCCCTGAAATCATGTCCATTCTGAAACAGGCGGCTGTGAACCGGCTCTCAGTGGGAATTCAGAGCTTTGATGACGGACTGCTGAAAGCCATGGGACGGTACGGCAAGTATGGGTCCGGCGAGGATACGGCCGATCGGCTAAGCCGTGCGATGGGTCATTTCGACACGCTCAACGCCGATATGATTTTTAATTTTCCCGGCCAGACGGAAGAATCGCTGCGTAAAGATATTGAAATACTGATGGAGCGGGAGATTGACCAGATTACATGGTACCCCCTTATGGTTTCCGATTCAACACGGCGCGAGGTGTCCCGAACGCTTGGACAGGTGGAATTCCGCCGGGAAAAGCAATTTTATGACCTTATCGTTGACCGGCTCCTGCCGAAATACGCCTTTTCTTCGGCCTGGTGTTTTTCCCGCAGGAAGTCGATGATAGACGAGTACATCGTGGATTATACAGAATACGCGGGGCTGGGAAGCGGTTCCATAGGGTACCTTAAGGGCCGGTGCTACGCCAACACCTTTGACATCGAGGGCTACATAGGCAGCCTTGAAGAGGGGAAGCTTCCCCTGATGGCTTCAAGGACCTTCGTAGCGAGCGACATGGTTCGCTATGATTTCCTGATGCGCTTCTTCGGAGGCTCCCTTGATGTGGAGCCCATTATTGAAAGTTATGGATGGCGCGGCGCGCTTCACCTCGGGGGATGCCTGATTCCCTTTATCCTTGCCGGCGGGATCCGCTACAGAGGAAGGCGGTTTTTTCTCAACCGGCGGGGACGCTACTACTGGGTTGTGCTGATGAGGGAATTCTTCACGGCCGTTAACAACTTCAGGGATTACTGCAGAAACGATGGTAATGGAGAGCGCCATGAACGATGACCGGCGGACCTTTTTGAAAGAACTGCCCAAGGTTGATGAGGTTCTTGTCCTTATGGAGAAAGTGGAGGATATGAAGCCCCTCCCCCGATCATTGCTGGTGGACGCCTGCCGCTATGCGATCGAATCGATGAGAAGGGAAATTCTGAGGACCGGCGGCGGCGAGCCATCCAGACCCACCGCAGATGATGCCCTGGAGGCT
>JAQUQY010000080.1 GCA_028715865.1 Syntrophales bacterium | reverse complement strand
GCACCAAGCTGACGGAAATTATATTTGACACGACAACCGGATTCACCGCTGTTCCTGAAAAGGAAACAGCCGTCGAAGAAGGCCAGATCAAGGGCCGCCAGAAAAAAGGATGGCTGGCGAAACTCTTTACCGGCACGGGCGATCAAAAATATTATACCGATGATCAGTATGTCCTGAAGCAGCGAGAAGACATAAACCGGGCCGTGTTCAACATCAACCTGACCCGCCGGTCCGTGGTCAAGATCCCGGTTTACACTGCGGGCAATATTTCAGGACTCTATCAGGAATTTAAAGATAACCCCCGGCTGTTTCGAGTGGTAAACCTCGCTGACCCGGCCTTTCAAAAGCGGGACATTTATTTTTGTATTGACGGAGATTTTAGCGGGGCTTTTGAGGAGATGATCAACTTTGCAGGGGTGGCGGTGCGGAAAGCTTACAGTACCCACGCCGATGCCACGGGTGAAGTTATGTTCACCAGGGAGGACATCCGCGAAGGTCAGCTCAGCAAATCCTGGACCTATGCCCGTCTCGGGCAGGAGGGAACGGATTGGCTCGATTACCAGTATCGAACCAACTGGAGCATCCAGGGCAGGCATACTGTCAGCGACCCCGCTGATACCGATTCCTGGAATCTCAGTAGCAACCCCATGGTCACCATTGCCCCGCCGCTGAGAAGACTTGACCTGGAAATAGACGCCGACCGTTTCCTCTTCGAAGACGCGGACATACGCAGTGCCATGCTGGAGGTGCGTTATCGCATTTTCGGACAGGTAAAAACGGAGCGCCTGGCAGTGATGCGGGCCACTGACGCTGATTCTTTCAGCACGGCTGCAGTCTTTCATGATCCGGAAGACCCGGTGGAATACCGGGTGAACTGGTATTCACGGACCGGCAAAGGTGTTGAAGGGGAATGGATTCCACTGGAAAGTTCATACCTCGTCCTGGTGCCGCCGGAATAATAGTCTCGAATGGAAAGCCGTTCGGGTGGGCGGCTTTATGAGTGTTCACAATGTGGGTGCTCGACCTGTCGATAAAAGATAAAGATTAACGTACATGGGGGTGTAACCATGGTTAAAAAAATCCCGCTGATAGTAATTATTACAGCCATTGTGTGCCTGTGGATGCAGAGTGTTGAGGCCAAGCCCGTATTATTCGGAACAGAGCTTGACAAAAAGGTACATGAAACGCAGTTGAAGCCTTCCACGCTGCGGCCTTCCCTGACCGTGCCGCCTGCAAAGACAGTCAAAGAGGTCGGTGGGGTACAGTACGGCCGGCACATTGACATCAAACTGGGAGACGGTACTACTGTGCGCTGTTTTCCCAAGGCCACCGGCGACTCGGCCGTGACGTCAAATAATTATCAATATTTGCCGGCTAATCCACGCGTCAGCATTCATCCCGATGGCACGCCGAAGTTTTCCATGGTCCGGTTCGTAACGGACAAGAGCGTGGAAGAGGGTGGCACAGAGGGCGCTATTCTCCATTTCCTTGTTGAATATGGTCTGACGGAGGAACAGCAGAAAGAAACCCAGTCGTTGCTCGGGCAAAAGGTTAAAGGAGCCAAACTCACGGGTGCCGTACCCCTGGAAGGAGGCGCCGAGGGTAACAGTTTTCACGTGATTTCAGCAACTCTTACGGATGAAGGCTTTACCTCCACGCTGGTCACCAGCGGCAAGGCGCCGGTAATGGAAGGACAGGCCGTGGCCGTAGCGGCACGCCTTGATCAGTATGGCGCCCAACTGCTCGCCAAAAGCCTGGAACAACCCACCACGGACATTTCTGTTGTCTTTGACCTCAAATACGTGGTTAAGCTTCCCTCCTACGATGTGCGAATTGTTTTTGATTATGAGAAATATCATGAGCTGGAAAGCGAGTATACGTATGCGCGCGACAAGACAACAACCCGTAAACGATACTGGAACCCCAAGTGGTATAATCCATTCAATATAAGCACCCGGAAAGCAACGACCATAACGGAAGAGGAACAAAAACAGATGATGGATTTCCTGACGGAAACCGGAACGATCACCTTCGAAGAGATAGACCACATACCGGACAGAGATCAGGAAATCGTTGACAGCGCACTTCGCAAGATGGTCCTGGAGTCTTTTTTCGACATGCAGAGCCGTCTCGGCCAACCATTGGAGGAGGAGATCGTCGGCGCAGACTCTGATGAGACGGATCAGGAAACCATAGAGGGGAGGCGTGCAGAAGCGGCCAAGGTGAACCATTATCGCTACACCGTGTTTCAGAGGAAAGAAATTACTCGAAAGTCTAAATATTCAATTACGCTTTCAGGTATTACTTCCCGTTACGAACAGCACACCATGACCGGCAACGTGGGCGCCTGGTACGAGAAGTACAAAGACAACCCCAAGGTTGTGACAGAAGTAAACCTTGATGATCCCTTCTTTCAGCGGCGAGAAATGCGCTTTGTTATCGACAACGAGGCCTATGACATATTCAAAGAGATGGTTAACTATGCCACGATTCAGATTCGGGTACCGCGAAAGGGTGAGCGCCCCTTCATCGATGAAAGGACCATCGATCGCAAGTATCTCGAAGAAAACGGCCAGACCGCGACCTTAACGTACGCCCGCATGGGCGACGATGCCCAGACCTTTGAATATGCAACCCAGTGGAGCCTGCGAGGTGGATACCTGTATCCCTCAGAGCCGCAATGGCGGAAGGGTGATATGATGGCCGTAACGCTCGCTGCTCCGGTCAGTCCTATGGTGATTGAGGCGGAAGCGGATCTCGTGGAGCTTGAAGAGATGGGCGTGGCGCGGGTGAGCGTTGAACTGCGTTACAACAGGTTCGGGAAATCCTTTGTCGACCAGAGAGGACTGTCTTTGTCTCCGGGGGTTGGCGAGCCCGTTGTGGAACATATTATTTACCACGACGCAGACAGCGAAGCAGTGGAATACCGGCTCGTTTACTTTCACAAAAAGCTGGGACGGATTGTAGATAAAAAATGGCAGCCCGTGCGCGGCGCCTATATTTATTGTGCTCCAACGGAACTGCTCATCAACAAGGTGCGCGAGTTACTGGACTCATGACAAGATGAGGTGAGCGGAGAACCATCGTATTATCATTTGGGGGAGCAGACAGTGGTTGAGCTGTCACAGCGTTGTCAGGTGCACCCGAACCAGATTACGGCATGGAAGCGGCAGCTGCCTTATGAACGCCTGTGGCCTGTCCAAGATACCCGGACCACCTGCGGACATACTGGAGTGAGGGCTCTAACGCCCAGGAAGTACTGAGTCCTCCCGCTTTCCCATGAATAATACCACTATCCCAAAACGGATTATACACCAGTCTATACAAATTCATGGTAGGAGGAAGGCTTCAACAAGAAAAGCCATTATCGCGCCTTCGCGGACGTTCTGATAATCGGAGGCGCTGAGCCAACCTACAAAGTCAGAGCACCCGTTTGTCAGTTATGGACCTGACCCGTTTCCCCGGTCCGTCCATCATTATTAGCTTCGCTGGACAACCCGTCCAAGTTCCAGGGCATAGCCATTCCCACTAGTGCCGTGTAACGGTCTAAGATTCGCAAGTAATGATCGCGAATGTTGAGTTACGAATGAAGACTAGGAATAATTCCTTGCGTCAGTTAAAGAGTTACAAGGTACAAGGAAAATATATTCTGAATTGCTGGTCCGGATAGATTATGGACATGTCGTCAGGATTTACCGTGTTGCCGTGCTCATCACGTATGTACCGCAGCGCTTCCGAGTAGGTCAGATCATACCTTTCCATGATATGCTCCCGAAGAATCCGGAAGAAATTGTCACCAACTTTCACGACATACATAAAATAAGGTTCCTTTAACCTGATGCGCATTCGTGTTTCTGCGATAAGAGCGGGATCGCCAACCGAATAAGCATATTTCATTTCCAGCGCCCGGGTCAGGTCCGAAACAACATTCCTGGTAAAGTGGACCGTCTCCTCGATGAAAGGCAATCCTCCCCATGTTTTTACTCTTGCCAGTCCCGAGTTGTAAGCAGCGATCCCCCTCCATACATTCATTTCCACGGGACCACCGAAGAATTTCTTGCATTCAAGTATTCCCTTGACAAGGTGCTTCACACCCGCAGGCACATGCAGTTCCGGAACGAACCTGGAATCCGTTTTTTTCCGCTGATCAACACTCATGGATCGAATCTTTTCCTGGTATGCCCCTCGCGCTAATGTCAGATCCTGGTACGCTCCAGCTCGCTGATCGTCCAGCTCACGAAGCTCTGCCCGCAGTTGATTCATTGTATCGATAATCTGCACCTGCATAACACCGGTTCCCGACTCTGCCAACTGGTAGAGCTTTTGGCGCGTTGCACCCGCCCGGGATCTCACCTGCCGGTACTCGGCAATGCACTCATTAAGTTTCACGAACTCTGCGCTTTCGATAACCGTAAGACCGTACTCACGAGCCGTTGCCGCCATCAACTGCTGTAGTCCCGCAGCTCCCGCAGCCGATATGGCATCCCACTCGAATCGAGACTCTCTCCAGATCTTCGCAACCTCCAGTTCGATAATAAAAGGCACTTTAAACAGGTAGTCTGTTCCCGGATGAGCACAGGCATCAACAATCAGGGGAAAATGGCGATGCATGTCTTTGGATGGGATCGCGTCGATGATGTGAGGGTAATCTTCCAGTCTTCTACTCGGATTGTCGTCTGTCGCGCGAGCCACGGACCGCGCCCCCGCTGATGCTCCAAGAAACCCAAAGCCGTCCAGGGCGGAAACACCGGCTACCGAAGCAATCCCAGCGATAAAATGTCTTCTTGCAAGGTCCACCTGCGAATCATCCCGGGCTGATAGACAGCCGAAATCCGTTTTTCCAGTACTTGATACATCATGCCTTGTGGTTGGGCAACCGCTTTTAAAGGTGAGATCATTACAGAGTTGACAGGGGGAATCGTTCATTACCGGGGATTGCACATCGACTCTTTTTTCTGGTACTGATCTGTAATAACTGGAGAGAGATGGAGGAGCGTTCCAGGGAAGGCAAACCAGGGTTGTGGCCTGATGAATTTCCCTCAGCGCCATGGGACTGGAGACGGGAAAATAATCGTGAAGACAGTTTCCTATGTATATTTAAAGTCAAGGCAGTCCGTCCGCGTGTTATCTTTCTCCACAATATTTATTCCTGGCCAAGTGAAATTACTATCATGAACGATGATCAATTCCGAAAACTACTTGATGATTACGGCTACTCCTGGCAGGGCTATCGCAAGGTAAGAAAGGGGGTAATCAAAAGGCTTGTTCGACATATGCAACAGCTTGGCGCTCGGAATGCCGAACATTATCTGGAGAAAATAAAATCAGAGCCCGAGATTCGACTGGAGTCGAAACGATTGATGACGGTTTCTGTAAGCCGCTTTTTCCGTGATAGACCTCTATGGGAATATCTTAAAAAGAAGCTGATTCCCGGGATAGTATCCAGGAATCCTTCTCTCGTGACGGTTTGGTCCGCCGGTTGTGCATTAGGCCAGGAAGTTTACAGCTTTAAAATTCTGTGGCGTATTATGGAAGAAGAATCAGGACCGCTGCCACCGCTCTCCTTAATGGCAACGGATATCAACCGGGAATATCTTGCTGTGGCTGCCTCCGGAGTTTATGGCGACCATGTCAGCAAAGAAATTCCGGAAAATTGGCTGGAGAGATTTTTTCGATTTGATCAGGGGCGGTATTGTATTTCAGAGGATTTGAAGCGAAATATCTCATGGCGGCTTCATGATTTAACCGGTGCATTGCTGACAGGGGAGTCACATCACATCATCTTCATGCGGAACAACTTGCTGACCTATTACAAAGATGAGTTTCATGAGAGTGCGGTCAACAGGATTGCCGGAGCTTTGAAGGAAGGCGGTTACCTTATCATAGGAAGCGGTGAGAAGATGACAGTTGACGATCGGAAGCTGAGAATGGTTGAAGATTATCCCGGTATCTTCCAGAGACATTATAATGTTTAAGAGTTCCTCATTCCCACGTCCCTTGAACCAAAGGACATAACCCGGAACTCGGGTTTTGTCGTTACCGATACCCGAATTGAATTTTACGGGTATTGCCGCGACTGCCTGAAGCGACCTGACTGATATTATTATCCCGTAGCTCAGCGGCATATAAAAACTATGGTTAAAAAAGCAGGATGAGCGGTTTTTTATTTTTCAATCAAGAATCATTCCGGAATAGAGGCAGGATAGAAAAATAACCCTTCTCACTATGAAAGGAGAAAAATCATGACTGAAGAAAGTAAGAGCCCGGTAACGGGAAGGAGCAGCAAACCAATTTCCGGCAGTGGCACGTCGAATCGTGACTGGTGGCCGGGCCAGCTGAACCTCAGGATTCTGCATCAGCACTCCAATCTGAGCAATCCCATGGGCGAGGCGTTCAACTACGCTGAGGAATTCAAAAAACTCGATCTGGCGGCCCTTAAGGAGGATCTCTATGCGCTGATGACCGACTCTCAGGGCTGGTGGCCGGCCGACTGGGGTCACTATGGACCTCTCTTTATCCGGATGGCCTGGCACAGCGCCGGAACCTACCGCATGGGT
>JAQUQY010000079.1 GCA_028715865.1 Syntrophales bacterium | reverse complement strand
CTTTTTGACATTCCCCTCTGGAGCAAGGTGGAAGCATGGGACACCTGGAGGGAGCGTGACAGCTATGATGTTGAAACCAAGGGTTTCGCCGGGACGCTGGGCTATCGTCTCTTTGAGTACGTTGATGGTTATATAGGTTACCGGTTAGCCGAAAATAATGTGAAGGATATTTCACCCTGGGCATCGAGGTTCATCAGGGCCCAGGAAGGAAAAAGCACCTCCAGCGGCCTTACGGCAACGCTGGTACGTGACACGAGCACTCCCTGGATGTACCCGTCGCAGGGGTCGAGAAACACCGTCTCCGTGGAACACACGGGCACCTTTCTCCAGGGCGATGCCAGCTATACCAGATACGGCGCCGAAACTCGATGGTACGTTGCCCTTCCCTTTGACAACGTTTTCAGCGTAAGGGGTGAGTTCGGGCTTATTCATGGAAACGAGGGGAAGGAGGTCCCCATTTACGAGCGTTATTACCTGGGCGGAATCGATTCTCTAAGGGGTCTTCGTGAAGTGGGCCCCCTTGATCCTGAAAACAGGGATGTTATTGGCGGAAAAACAATGATGCTTTACAGCGCCGAGGTTCTTTTCCCGATTTTAAAGGACGCCGGCATAAGGGGAGTCGTCTTCTACGACACCGGAAATACCTGGGAGAGCGGCTTTCACTTCAGCGATATGCGACATACGGCAGGTGTCGGAGTGCGCTGGAACTCTCCCATAGGCCCTTTCAGGCTTGAATGGGGACATGTTCTTGACAGGAAAGAGGGGGAGTCGCCCAGCCGCTGGGAGTTTACCATTGGATTCGCCATGTGATGAATCTTCGGAAGATAAAACTTGATGACTTCGTAAAAAGGCCGGATGCTTCGTTGGGCTTCATCCTTCGTCACTGCGACGCACCGTATGTGCCCCTCATTCCTCAGGGTTTGCCCGCCTTGCCTGCGGCTCTTTTTACAAAGCCATCTAATTCGATGGTTTCAAAGACTTTTTACGATGCCATCAAACTTAAATTAATTTAAATAGAGAGGGATATACACATGAGGAAGTTTTTAGTCTTTTCGTTTGTCATGGCGGTGCTTCTGCTGCTAGGCTCAACAGTTCAGGCCGCCGACAGGATAGGTTTCGTGGATATCAGAAAAATTATGGCCGAGTCCGAAGCGGGAAAGCGCTCCACACAGGAAATCATGAGTATGGTGGAGAAGAAGAGATCCGAGATAGAGTCAAAAGAGGCGCAGCTTCAGAAGCTGAAGGACGAACTTGAAAAACAGAGATCTTTGCTGACAGAGACTGCCTACCGTGAAAAGGAAATGGACTACCAGAGGCTCTTCAGAGATTATCAGCGATTCGTCGAGGATGCCAACGAAGAGATGAGAATACGGGAACAGCGGATTACTACGTCCCTCATCCCTGATATTCAGAAGGTCATAAGCGACGTTGGAACAAAGGAGGGGTACTCTGCCATTTTTGATGTGGGAACGGCCGGTCTTCTATTCAGCTCCGGCAAGAACGATATTACGACTAAGGTTATCGAAGCTTACAACAGGATAACCCGCGCGAAGAGATAGTAAAGGGGCTGTTTCGACGTACCCTGAAGATCGCGGTGTCGATGCGCGACTCCTCTCGTCCCTTACCTGAAATCAGCCTTGGTTGGTAGCCGTGAACGAGGACTTCCGGCCGCGATTGTTCACGGAGCAGGTTGTGCCATCCCATGGGAAACGGCGCCGGATGTCCAACTCTCTTCTTCATATGAAATCGGCCCGGATCCATTGCCTTCGATCCGCAGGTATCATCCAGTTGATATAGGAAAGGGTTTCTTCCAAGAATCAATATGAATAAGAAGCTGTCTGAAATAGCAATCCACCTTGGAGGCTTCGTCATTGGTGACGCAGATGTTGTTATACAGGCTGTGGCGGGCATCGAGGAGGCAGTCGAAGGTGATCTCACATTTGTGGCAAATCCGAAATACAGGCCGAAGATAATGACCACCGGCGCGTCGGCCATCCTGGTTCCACCGGATATCACCGAAGCCCCAAAACCCTTGCTTGTGGTTGATGACCCATATGTTTCACTCGCACGCGTCCTTGCCTTCCTCTATCCCGAAAAGCCACCTTGCTCCGGGATAAGCAGCGAAGCCTTTGTGGCTGATGATGCAACAGTCGCCGAGGGCGTGACAATTTATCCTGGCGCCTATGTGGGATCGTCGGTCCGTCTTGAAAGGGGCGTAATAATATATCCCGGCGTATTTGTGGGAAACGGCGCCGTAATTGGGGAGGATTCCGTTCTATATCAAAACGTGAGTGTTTACCGCCGATGCTTAATAGGGAAGCGTGTCGTTCTTCATGCCGGTGTCGTGGTGGGAAGCGACGGTTTCGGTTTTGCTGATCCCGGTGCGGCAAACATGAAAGTTCCCCAGATAGGAATCGTACAGATAGACGACGATTGCGAGATTGGGGCTAACACAACCATTGACAGGGGAACTCTCGGGAAGACCTGGATAAAGGCAGGCGTGAAAATCGACAATCTTGTGCAGATTGCCCATAATGTCGTGATCGGAGAGAACTCCGTTATAGTGGCCCAGGTGGGAATATCGGGAAGTACCAGAATAGGGAAAAGTGTCCTTCTCGGAGGGCAGGCAGGGCTGGTGGGACATATCAACGTGGGAGACGGGGCCATGGTGGCCGCCCGGTCGGGAATACATAAAAACATTCCTCCCGGAACGATTGTTTCCGGTTCTCCCCATATGCCTCACCGGCAATGGCTCAGGATGCAGGCAACCCTTACCCGGCTTCCCGACATGAGAAAAAGTCTTCTGGATCTGGCCGGAAAAATCGAGGAAATAGAGCATACCATAGAAAATATGAAAAAGAGGTAGACATTAAATGAATATTCATCCTTCCGCCGTAATATCACCTGAGGCGGCCATAGCCGACGGGGTTGAAATAGGACCATACAGCGTAGTGGGAGCGGAGGTGTCCATAGGTGAGAATACCCGTATAGGACCCCACGTGGTTATCGAAGGACCTACTGAAATCGGTACAGGCTGCTCGATATTCCAGTTTGCCTCCATCGGAGCAGAGCCACAGGACCTGAAATACCGGGGCGAAAAGTGTAAAGTCGTAATAGGCAATAACAACATCATCAGGGAGTGCGTGACGATCCATCGCGGGACCGCCGCGGACATAGGCATGACCATCCTGGGCGATAATAACCTTATCATGGCCTACTGTCATGTGGCCCATAACTGCAGCCTGGGAAACAACATTGTTATGGCAAACGCCGCCAACCTTGCCGGACATATAACCGTGGAGGATTACGTCACCATAGGCGGCATGACCGGGATACACCAGTTCTGCTCCATTGGCCGCAATTCCATGATAGGAGGCGCCTCCGCGGTTGCCAGCGATGTTCCTCCCTACGTTATCGTTTCGGGGAACAGGGCGAAGCTCTATGGCCTTAATTTGATCGGCCTGGAAAGAAGAGGCTTCAGGCCGGAAGCGATAAAGGCCCTGAAAGAGGCATACCGAATACTGTTCAGGTCGTCGCTTCTTTTAAGAGACGCTATAGGAAAAATTAAAAACGAAATGGAATTAACTTCCGAAGTAAGTAACCTTTTGGAATTTGTTGAAAAATCAGAAAGAGGCGTCTGCCGTTAGCCACGACCCGCCGTGGACGGGAAAGGCGAGACACATAATGAAACCTTTGAAAATAGGGGTTGTAGGAATAGGCCACCTTGGAAACTACCATCTCCAGAAATATGCCATGATCGATGAATGCGTAATGGCGGGAGTGTCTGATCTTTTGGAAGACCGGGTTAAGAAGGCTGCCGAATTGTACCATTGTGAAGGCTTTATTGATTACCGCCATCTGATCGGAAAGGTGGATGCCGTCAGCATAGCAACTCCAACGGTGACTCATCACTCAATAGCTCGGGATTTTCTGGCCGCCGGAGTCGATGTGCTTTTGGAAAAACCCATGACCCTCACCCTCGAAGAGGCCGATGACTTGCTGGCACTGGCAGCGGAAGGCGAACGCATATTGCAGATAGGCCTTATCGAAAGATTCAATCCCGCCGTCATGGCTCTTCAGGAGGTGATGGGACGCCCGGTCTTCATAGAAGCCCACCGTCTTCATCCCTTCTATGGAAGGGGAACAGACGTTGACGTGATCCTGGATTTGATGATCCATGATCTGGATTTGATTCTCGCCTGTGTTGAATCGCCCCTAAAGGCCATTGATGCCGTGGGCGTTTCGGTTTTGTCCGATAAAGTCGATATCGCCAACGTGAGACTTTCCTTCGAAAGTGGATGTGTGGCAAACATAACGGCGAGCAGGGTAACGGGAAAGAAGATGCAGAAAATAAGGTTTTTCGGCATCGAGGGATATCACTCGGTGGATTATGCCGGGAGGGAACTGGTATCACTGAAGAAAGAAACCAATGACGGGGGGGAAACCCTGATAGGCTCCAGGGACGTCGAAGTTGGCAGCCACGATCCCCTGGAGGAGGAGATACGGCATTTTGTCCGATCAGTTATTTCGAGAACTCCTCCCCGTGTTTCCGGTACGGAAGGTCGAAAAGTCCTGGATTTGGCGCTTCGGGTGGCTGAAACGATAGATCGTGAAAGGAAGGCCGCCGGGTTGCCCTGAGGGAACGTGCCCCGTCACGGCGCCAGCCTGTAATGAATTGTTTGCGCAACAAGGAAATTGCTGGAGCCGTCCGGGAATATGCTTTACCTGTCTGGCCCGCATGTTTCGCGCGCCTTTTTTATACGAACAAGGACCCTCAGGAATGTGATCGTTCATGGAATCTGAGAACAGCCCTTCTTCAATTTCCGGCAAGGAAATAGTCATTATTGCCGGTGAGTCCTCGGGTGACCTTCACGGGTCCAACCTTGTCAGGGAAATGAAATCCCTTGATACCGGATTGAGTTTTTCAGGAATCGGCGGCGAGAAGATGAAAGATGCCGGTGTGAGCCTGCTCGCGCATGCCTCTGATATCGCTGTGGTTGGGTTCACGGAGGTTTTTCCCAAGCTGAAATTAATTCTTGCGGCCCGCCGATCTGTAAAAGAGCAATTAAAAAAACGGCGTCCCGACCTCCTTATACTGATAGATTTCCCGGACTTCAACATGCCCCTCGCAAAGTTTGCCCACGGCCTGGGTATTCCCGTCTTCTACTATATCAGCCCCCAGGTTTGGGCTTGGCGAAAAAACAGAATTTATTTCCTGGAAAAGTATGTGAACAGAATGGCAGTCATCCTTCCCTTCGAAGAGGAAGTTTACAGGTCTACGAGTTTGGATGTCCGTTTCGTGGGACACCCTCTTGCAGACAGGGTTTCTATGGGTTGTTCAAGAGACGAAGCACTGGAGAAGCTGGGGCTTCGAGGGAAAGGAAAGATCCTGGCGCTGGTCCCGGGAAGCCGGGAACGTGAAGTGTCCTGCCTTCTTCCGGTAATGCTGGAGGCCGCCAGGATTATATCCTCCAGGATTCAAGGGGTTCAGTTCGTGCTGCCCCTGGCCGAGGGCATTTCTTCAACTATTGTGGAGAATGCCCTGCGGAAGACTCCTGTCGACATAACCGTCGTAAAAAACAGCTTTTACGAAGCCCTGGGCGTGTCTGACGGAGCCATCGTAGCCTCGGGCACTTCAACACTTGAGGCTGCCCTGCTGGGCGTTCCGATGGTAATAGTATACAAGGTGTCTTTCTTCTCCTATTTCCTTGGAAGAATCTTTATAAACGTGGATCATATCGGGCTGGTGAACATTATTTCCGGACGGGAAGTAGTTCCGGAATACATCCAGTCCGAAGCAGATCCGGATAAGATATCAAGAGGGCTTCTCGATATGATAACGGATGAGAGCCGGAGAAAGCGGGTTGTGTCCGATCTTCTGGAATTGAGAAAAAAGCTTGGCGATCCCGGCGCGGCGGCTAAAACGGCAGCCATGGCTCTCGAACTTCTGGAAAAGGGTTCTCTTGAGGGATACGGAAGCGGTTCCCGAATTGTTTCCTCTGAAAACCGGAGCGCTTAATGAAAGAATATGCACGCCTGCTAAGGATGGCACGGTCGCATGTCGGGAAATTCCTGCTGGCCCTTCTCTGTATGGCCGGTCTCAGCGTCGCCACAGCCGGCATGGCCTACCTGGTGAAGCCCGTTATAGATGACATATTCGTAAACAAGGACGCTTCCATGCTGGCAGTAATTGCCCTTGCCATTCTACTGGTTGCCTTTATAAAGGGAGCGTGCAGTTACGGGCAGATAGTGCTCATGAGTTTCATTGGTCAGCGGGTAGTGACAGACCTGAGAAACGATCTTTACAACCACATACAGAGGCAGTCTCTATCTTTCTTTTACCGGAATCCGACGGGAACGCTAATGTCACGGATAACCAACGATGTAACTTTCATCCAGATGGCCGTATCGGAAGCGGTGACCAGTCTTCTAAAAGACTCCCTCATGCTTATCGCTCTTACCTTCGTCATATTTTACATGAACTGGAAACTGGCACTCATCGCTCTCTTCGTCTTTCCCCTGGCAGTCTATCCCATTGCCAAATTCGGCGAGAAAATGAGGCTTGTAGCCACAGACAGGCAGGTAACGATGGGGGTTCTGTCAAGCCTGCTTCGGGAGACCAA
>JAQUQY010000078.1 GCA_028715865.1 Syntrophales bacterium | reverse complement strand
CGTACCGAATCGGTACAATGCATTTTAAGATGCGAATAGGAAAAGGACATCTGTTTGCCTAACTCTTTTTACTTGACACGGGACCACATAGGGAAAAGTTTACCGGATGGCGTGGCATCCGGCATTATAACCGGATGGTGTGACCTCCGGCATAATAACCGGATGCTTCGTTGGGCTTCATCCTTCGTCACTGCAACGCACCGTAAGTGCGCCTCATTCCTCAGGATTCGCCCGCCTTGCCTGCGGAACTTTTTACGAAGCCATCGGGTTCGATCCTGATTTCCCGGGAAATCAGGATTCGATGGTTCCAGCGACTTTTTACGGAACCATCAAGCTTTACCGGCAGTCACTGCCTGGTGTTAAACTCCTCGCTAAGACGCCGCGCTTCGGCAACCTGGTCGGAAGTCATTTTTTTCAACAAAATTTCCCTTTTTTCCCCGGCCCATTCGTGACCCTGTGATTCGGCGAGAATGTACCATTTACAGGACTGCACAAAATCCTTAACAAGTCCCCCACGGCCTTCCTCGTACATGAGGGCAAGATCGAACTGGGCTTCCGCGTGCCCCTGCTCCGCGGCACAGGCAAACCACTTTACGGCTTCACTCCGATCCTGCTGAACTCCAAGACCGTGTGAATACCAAACACCAAGATCGTATTGCGCTTCGGGATGCCCCATTTCAGCGGCCCGGGAAATCCATTTCGCGGATTCCTCTTCATCTTCGGGAACACCCTTGCCCTGCAGGTATCTTAAACCAAGATCGTATTGAGCTTCGGCATCTCCCTCTTCTGCTTTACGGCACGTTTCTTCCAACAATTTCATGTCGTCTTGCGTCAAGACAGCCTCCTCAATAAATTTCTTAATGATCGCTAAACCCTGATTTCTTGCGAACTTTTATCACACAACACAGGATGAAGGCAAATACTGTTCTTATCTGTATCTCATATATAACCAGTCCGCGCCCTCGCAATCAAAATTCATTGTGAAAAAGTTTATTTTTATGCATTCTGAACCAGGATATACGAGGCAAAAGCCCGGCTCGCGCGCTATAATGCCGTGGCGCTCAGATTTACGACAACAGAGACATGTCTTTGCCAGGGGAAAAGCCGGGTTTTAATAGATCACTCGCCGGGAGGAACATAGGTATGCCTTTCTTCGTCACTGGAGATAATGTAAAAATTTATTACGAGGAACAGGGTAAGGGCAAACCTGTCATTCTCATTCACGGGCTTACGGCTGGTCACCGTCACTTCAGAAAGCAGATTCCCGAACTTAGCCGTCATTACCGGGTGATCGCCCCTGACTTAAGAGGACACGGACATTCTGACCGGCCAAAGGACGGGCTTACGCTGCCGCGCCTGGCCCTGGACATGCGCGAGCTTATCTTATCCCTTGATCTGCGTGAATTAACGCTGGTGGGGTGGTCTATGGGGGCACATGTCATATTCGAGTACGTCAAGCAGTTCCAGTGCATTGATCTTAATAATATTGCCATTATCGACATGTCGCCCAAAATAATAAAATCGGAGGATTGGAATTGCGGTCTTCGGGGTATCAGTGGACTGTTTGGAGATTTCACACAGGAAGATAATCTTTTGCTTATGTCCATAATGAGTGATAACTGGGCACGGTACAGTGCTTTGCTTATTCCCAGGCTTTTCAACCGGTCCCACTGCGAACCGGGCGTTAACATCTTCACGGCCTCTGATTTTCCCTGGAAGGACGATCTGGACTGGCTGTATGAAGAGGCAAAGCGCAACACGCCCCATGTGATTATATTCCTGTGGCTTTCCCTTGTCATGCAGGACTATCGTCCCCAACTGGCCGAAATCGATGTCCCCTGTCTGCTTGCCTGGGGGCGGGAAAGCAACTACTACGGTGAAGACAACTATGAATACATGAAGGCCGCTCTGGTCCGCTCACCTGAGGTATCCGTGGTTCCCTTCGAAGGGTGCGGCCACGCTCTTCATATCCAGGATCCCGAGCGGTTCAACCACGTTCTCATGGACTTTATGGGAAAGGGGGCGGCAACGCCTGTCATCGATTAATACGCCAACGATTCGGATGGGCTGCTTTTTACCATGAACATAAACAGTATGCGGGTGAAAGCGGAAAGTTTGGTGGTTGATACATTTGTGTAACAAAAACTTGACGACTCCGGGCTCATGCTTTATTTGAATTAAACGTTTTGTACACCAGCGCCGATGGATTCATTAGCTTCTTTGTATGCTGAAAAGTGAGCTAACATGTTCAAATGCCGGGAACTGTTATAATGTTAAATTCGGGTTTTTTCTGAACCACCATGAATAACTGGCTTCAAAAAGACGGGCGTCGAATATTCGCTTGGATAATCACGCTTACCCTGCTGTGCCTTATTTTGTCGGCTTGCGGCGTGGCAAAGACCACCTACAGAGCGACAAAAGGCACTGTTGTGGCCGCCTACAAGGTGACAAAGTTTGCCGGACGCACGGTTTACACCATAGGCGAGTTCACTTTCAATGTCGTAACCGCTCCTTTGTCCTGGCCTCTGACCCGTGACGAAATCGAAACCATTGACGGCCTTTCGCCGAAAGAGGCCATCGCCCAGGGGCGCGTAAAAAACGCTCCCTACGTGGTCCACGGAAAACGGTATGTTCCCATGTCGGTCAAAGAGGCAGCAAGCTACAGGGAAAAAGGGGTAGCGTCCTGGTATGGATATGAAACCTACAGGCAACCCGGCGGGCGTATGACGGCAAACGGTGAAGCCTTCGATCCCAACGGCCTCAGCGCCGCTCACAAACATCTGCCCCTGCCAGTTTTTGTTCGTGTAACCAACCTTTCCAACAAGCGCAGCATAATAGTCCGTGTCAATGACCGTGGCCCCTTCGTGGACGGCCGCATTATAGATCTTAGCGCCGGCGCTGCCAAAAGACTGGGCTTCTACAAACAGGGGACAGCCCGGGTGATGGTCGAAACAGTTAACCTTGACGGCTAAAGACACCCTGCTTTCTCATAGAAAGCTATCCATCTGTGAGGATCGATTCAATCAAGCACTTCCCGGATTTTTAGGGACAGTTGCTCGATAAGGAAGGGCTTCTGGATAAATCCGTCGCATCCCCGGCTGATAATCTTTCTAGCTTCACCCTCTATACCGTAACCGCTCGCGAGAAGCACTTTCACACTTGGATTAATCCTCCGCAGGCGATCAAATGTTTCCCCTCCTGACACGCCCGGCATAATCATGTCTATTATTGCCATATTTATCTCGTCTCTTTTTTCGCGGTAAATATCGATAGCCTCCAAACCGCTCCCGGCGGCATAGACCCTGTAGCCCAGGAACTCAAGAATTTCCCTGCCCACGTCCAGAATCATCTTCTCATCATCCACCAGAAGGATCGTTTCATTCCCTCGCAGTATAATGTCGTCAGGCGCCGATTCCAGCGCCAACTTTCTTTTTGAAGCTGGCAAATGAATGGTGAAGCTGGTCCCCCTGCCCGGTTCACTTTCCACGTGTATCATGCCCTTGTGACCCTTGATTATGCCGTAGACCGTCGCCAGCCCCAGTCCGGAACCACGCCCCATTGCTTTTGTCGTGAAAAAAGGTTCGAAAATGCGTTCTTTTGTCTTATCATCAATTCCGATACCGTTGTCCCTGACAACTATCTTTACATAGTATCCTGGCTTCATGCCGTCGTAAAAAACCTGTGTCTCGTCTAGAAAAACCCTTGCAGTCTCCAGATGAATTTCTCCCCCGCCCGGCATGGCATGCAAAGCATTGAAGTAGAGGTTCATAAAGACCTGTTCCATCTGTGTCCTGTCAACCTCGGCAACGCAAGGGCCTTTTCCGTATTTTTCACGAATTGTGATTTCTTTGCGGGTTCTGCCGAACATTGATGCTGTTTTTTTGACGACGTCATTCATTGAAGCGGGCTTAACTTCGTAGCGCCCGCCCCTCGCGAAACCCAGTATCTGCTTTGTCAGGTCCGCGCCGCTCGAAACAAGTTCCTGCACGTGTTTAAGCCTCTCGTAATGACGACTAGAGGGCTCCAGATCAAGCGCCATCAGCGATACGTATCCCTGGATTCCCATAAGCAGGTTGTTGAAATCGTGGGCGACGCCCCCTGCGAGAGTACCGATGGATTCCAATTTCTGAATCCCTGCCAGGCGTCGTTCCAGCAGGATTTTCTCCCTCTCGTCCCGCCTTCGATCGGTGATATCAGCGGCTATTTCCATTCTAACCATCCGTCCATCGGTCCACTGAATAGCCACATCACGGCAGTCATACCAGTGCCCATTTACAGTATTCTGAAATTCCCACTTATACACGCCGGCTGACTTTCCGTCTTCAGTCAGCAGCTTATCATTTGTGCAGAATGAACAGGGGCCGCCTTCCATACGCTGAAAAGTGTTCCAGCATTTTTTACCAACGGCGTCACCCCATTTTTTACGGCCGTACGCATTATGGAACAAGACCTCGTGGGTTTGCATGTCAGCGATGTATACATGCGCGTCGATGCTGTCCAGAACAGCTTTTAATCGTTCATGGGATTGTCGCAGCGAATCCTCGGCCTCCTTGCGTTCCGTTACCCCCGAGATTATTCTTGACATCGCAAGAAGCATGGCAACATCTTCTTCGGGCCATTCTCTATATTGACGGCATTCATCAAATCCCATGAATCCATAGAAACTGCCTTCGACGAAAAGAGGCACTGCAAGGATGGATAGAATTCCCTGGCGCCTTAGAATCTTTTTGGCTCCTTCATCGGGTATATCCTCTATATCACTGAAACATATTGTCTGCCCCTTTTTGAGGGTCTGCATCCACCATGGTATGTCGGTGGCGGGAATTCCCTTGAGAATCTCCTTTTGTGGTGATTCGCCATAAGCGCACCACTCTGCAGTGTTGTCCACGGTGTCGGTTAAATGGCTATATTCGAAAAGATAGGAGCGGCTTACATTAAGGACTTGTCCGATAGCTGCCATTGACTTATCATGAAACTCCAACAGGCCCGGGTTTTGTAATGCTATGGCAGAGATGTGTGAAATAACACGCTCGTAGGAGTACCTTTTCCGTAGTTCTTCCTCCATTCTTTTGCGTTCGGTGATGTCGATACCTACCCCCAGAAAGAAACTTTTTCCACTTTCCTTATGAAACACAGGCTGGCCCATCCACTCAAGAAAGAAAATATCACCCGCTTTCCCCACCACAGGGTTTTCGTTCCTGGTTACCTCCCCTTTCTCCACAATAGTCCGGAACAATTCCCGCAGGCTACCTCGGTAATCTTCCGGGACAAAAGTGTTCACATAATCCGTTCCCACGATCTCTTCCCGAGCATATCCCAGGGAATGGAGCATGGTCTTGTTCATTGTTATTGTTGTGCCGTCATTTTCGATTGCCACGATAAAGGCAAGGGCGTTGTCAAGCAACAATTCCTGGAACCTCAGTTCGCTGTTCGTTGCTTCAAGTATTGATGACCGGGAAGTTACCTTTCTTCTGCCATATGTTGATTTTTTTTTCGTGGCCCCGGATTTCTCATTCAGGGCCTTTAAGGCCTGTTTTTCGGTCATGGTGAGGTGATCCTCCGGGCGAACGCAGGCGGCCTTGATCATGGAATCATTCAATCTGCATAGAGGAACGGATTATTACATGGATGGAACCGGCAATCCATGCGTCTCTTATTATGCCCCACTTCTTTCGCCGGCAATAAGATATTTTTGTCCTGCTGAGGCTTCGCGAGCACTCATTCTCTTTGCATTACCGCTTCGCCCTTGAATAATGGAAAGCAATTCATCGGAAACAAAAACCAGCTGTTCAGCCTGTGAATTCATTTCCTCGGCAGCCGCGGCCTGCTCTTCCGCACTTGCTGCAGTCTGTTGCGTAACTTTGTCCATCTCATATATCGAACGATTGATCTGTTCTATTCCCAAGGCCTGCTCCCTTGATGCCTCACTTACTTCGCTGATCAGCGCTGTGGTTTTCTTGCCCGTTTCTCCCATTTCCCTGAATTCGTTGCGAACTCTTTCTACCAGAATAGTCCCTTCGCCGATTCCTCCCAGAGTTTTTCCAATGATCTCTTCCGTATTTTTTGCTGCATCAGCGGATCTCATTGCCAGATTTCTAACCTCGTCGGCCACTACGGCAAATCCCGCTCCAGCCTGACCGGCGCGGGCGGCTTCCACCGCAGCGTTCAGGGCCAGCAGATTAATCTGGAAGGCGACTTCATCGCTTATTTTCACAATTTGCGCGGCCTTTTTCCCGTGTTCGTTAACTTGTTCCATACAGGTATGTGCATCTTTTATGGTGTTATAGCATGACCTCATCAACTGGTTCGTTATGTCGGCAGCCTTTAATAACTCACCAGAATTTTCACTATTGCTCTTGGTCATGGCTGTCAGCTCTTCCAGATATGATGAACTTTCCTCGAGGGTGGAAGCCTGTTCCGAAGCGCCTTCCGCAAGCGACTGGCTTGCCGAGGAAACCTGTGATGAGGCGCTCGCAACCTGTTCGGAAGTCTTTTCCAGAACACCATAAACACGGTTTATGGGTTTTATAACGGTGTTCATAAGCATTAATCCCGCGCCTACAATAAGAACAAGGCCGACAAGGGCCGAGACAAGGATCTTCGTTGTAATGCTTCCGGTTATTTCATTAAATCGGGTCATTGGAACGCCCACATAGAACATA
>JAQUQY010000077.1 GCA_028715865.1 Syntrophales bacterium | reverse complement strand
CCCCGCGACGGGGCATCGTGCTTCAGGAAACGCAGATCGCGATAATTGGTTATTGCCGCGAGGCGTCCGGTTCTGTGAATACCCATCCATGTTCCCCCTCCCCTGAGATCCCTGCCGCCAAGAACATCGGGGTTGTCTTCCCAGAAAGACGCCGCTTCCGTGGGACGACCATAGTATTCGTCGCGATTCGCGGCTATGATCAGAGGGTATTCGTGATGGGACCGGTAGGCGAAAATAATCAGACACACAGGCGCTGGGAAACCTTTTCAATAATCCGCGACATTACAAGACCCGCTTTCCCCTGTATGAGGACATTTGCCCTGGAATCGAGGGGAGTTTCTCCGATATTGATAATGACCAGCTTAGCTCCCGACTCAAGGGCGTAAGAGGGCATGTAGGCCGCGGGAGTTACCGCGAGAGAAGAACCGATGGCTATAAAAAGATCACAGCTTTTTGAATATTCTACCGAAGCGTTCAAAATATTATATGGAAGAGACTCTCCGAAAAATACAACATCCGGTTTTAGTATGCCGCCGCAGTCTTCGCACTGCGGAACATCCATGCCGGTGCTTTTAAGTTGTTCCACAATCGCGTCTGTTTTATAACGCTTTGTGCAATCGAGGCAGACAATCCACTGCATGTTTCCGTGAAGCTCCAGAACCCGATCTGGTGTGTTGCCTGCTTTCTGGTGCAGATTATCAATGTTCTGTGTAATGACGCAGTCGAGCTTCCCCAGTTCCTCCAGCCTGGCAAGGGCAAAGTGGGCGGGGTTGGGCTCAACAACGCCGAAGAAGCCTCCTTCCCGAAGTATCTGCCACTGTTTTCTTCGCGAAGATTCATTGGATAGAAACCTGTCCATCGTAAAATCCCAAGGATCAAATCGGCTCCAGATCCCCCCTGGACTCCTGAAATCGGGAATGCCTGATTCAGTGCTGACTCCGGCCCCTGTAAAGGCTACTATACGGCGGGAACGAATAATCTCATCCGCCACGATACTTAAATTTAATTCCTGATCATCCTTATTTGTCAAAGGCTTTTCCCCATAATCAGCTGATTGTAGATTACAGGCGTGGACATATCATTTTAGCTCCAAAAGGGCAAGCCGCTTACACTGAAACCCTCAGCCTCTCTTTGGCCACTGAAGTGACACAAAACTTTGCCGGCTCCACGCGATGTCATCGGTTTTTGATTCTTCCAGACATAAACATGATTATAAATGCTCAGCGCGCTTGATATTTATTTTTGATCAGGGTAAAGTTTCATACCGTCGCCTGCAGGGATTGGTAATCTGTCGTACTTAAGGGGAAGATGAATGGGCAACTTGCGAATACTTATTGCTGACGATCATAAAATAGTGCGGGACGGTTTAAGGACTCTGATTGACATCGAGCCCGGCATGGAAGTAATCGCCGAAGCCGAAGATGGCCGGAGCGCCGCGCGTCTGGCGGAGGAGCTTTCCCCTGATGTAGTTATCATGGACATCGCCATGCCGGACATGAACGGAATAGACGCGACACGCCAAATAGTAAAGATAAACCGAAGGGTTAAGGTTATAGCTCTTTCCATGTACTCTGATCGGCGATTCGTCTCAGGCATGCTTGAAGCGGGAGCATCGGGTTATCTACTGAAAGACTGCGCCTTTGAGGAACTTGTGAGGGCAATCCGATCGGTAGCCTCAGACCAGACATACCTTAGTCCGAAGATAGCGGGAATTGTGGTAAGCCGTTATATTGGCAGGTCTCCCCAGTCCGAAGGATCGGTTTTTACCAATCTGACTCAGCGTGAGCGGGAGGTGCTGCAGATTCTTGCAGAAGGGATGACGACGAAGGAAATTGCCTATCATTTGAACGTAAGCGTTAAGACCATTGAGACACACCGCAGAAACATCATGGAGAAACTCAACATTCACAGCATATCGGAACTGGTGAAGTACGCAATTCGTGAAGGTCTTACATCACTGGAAAAATAGCTCCGTCACGTCCTGGTAAGAAGTTGTAAACGAAGATTCGCTCCGGATTTCGTGATTCCAAGCTTTTGGCGTATTTTACTCCGATGAAAGTCCACGGACCTGACGGATATATTTAACAAGTGGGCTATCTCTTTACTTGATCTTCCATCGCCTATCATATCGGCGACCTGAACCTCCCGAGGCGTCAGATTCAACCAGCGATGCGTTAAGTTGCCGAGGAAGGGCGACATGATTCTGTTAAGGTTGTTCTCGATGAGGTCGGTATAAATGGTTTTTTCGCTGTTCATTTGACTGCTTTTCAATTTTTCCACATAAGGAAGCACCCGTTCCCTGACGTTGGAGACCACATCCCTCTGGAGCTTACTTTTTTCCTCGTCCCGGTTGCGCAGGAATACTTTCATTGCCGCGTTAGCCTGCTCAAGATGCTGCGACTTCAGTGTCAGCTCCTTGCAGGCCTTGTGGTATTCGGTCATATCCTGAATCATTCCCGTACCGCCCGTTATAATCCCGCTGTTATCCCTCAGGGGAGAGGTTTGCAGAACGAACCACTTTTCAGACCCCGCCTTACTGGACCTGTGCCTACCAGCGTGAGAACTTTCCCGCCCCCTCAGGGCCTGTTTCAGGCAGGGTATGAAGCGACGGTCGACAAAATTCACCATATCGGCGCCAACCAGTTTTTCCCGGCTTTCACGGTACAAAAGGGCAAACTGATCATTGCAGTCCACGATTATCAGATTTATGTCATAACAAAAAACCGAAACAGGCACTGCGTGAAAAAGGGTTCGATATCTTTCCTCGCTCACCCTCAAGGCCTCTTCAGCCATCTTTCTAAGGGTAATATCGCTGGATAAGTTAAGTGTGGCCGGCTTTCCCTCCCAGTTTATCTTTACCACGTTGTTTTCAAGCCATAGAATGTCTCCATTCTTGTGTATCACCCGATACTGATAAATGCCCGCCAAGGTTTCTCCCCGTAGACGCCTCCAGCGACGGTCCAGAATCATATCCCGATCAGCCGCGTGAATTTTATTCAAAAAGGGCTCTGACAGGAGCTCTTTCATCGTATAGCCGATGATTTCAAAAGTTTTGGGATTAGCGTAACGAACAAAACCGTCCTGGGCTACAAATATAGCCTCATTGGCATGCTCCACCATGGCGCGGTAGGGATCGCCTCGATCAGGGAACTCCTTGTATTTCCTGTCTAATCCCATTTGAAACCCTAACGCATATCCTTCATGGCCTCACGAATTTTGTCCCTGTGAACCCTCGTTTCTTCCAGCAAAATTTCCTTAACTTTATGAAATTCATGGGCCTTGCCTGAAAAAGCTTCAAATCCCTTGCTTTCCAGGAGCGATGCCTCAATACTCGCGGCAGCGGTATGGGCTTCCAGCCTTTTCACCGTTCCGTCTGACAGGGCAGCCAATTGGGCCGTAACGAACTTTATCGCGTTTGTGATGGCCGTTTCGTTGAACCGCCCCGTATAAAGGATTTCTCTACCTTCCAAGAGTTCCTGCATTGAAAGCACCATCGCCGCGTGGCGATACTCTTCCTCGGACAGCTCTTTCCAAAATGCCTCCTGATCGGCAAAAAAGCGTGAATAGGCCATGTACAGATCGCCCACAATTTTCTCATAGTCCGACAGAAGCTGCAGCACTTGTTGACCCTTCATCTTTCACTCCTTTCCGAATTTTCCGTTATCCTGCTTTCACGCACATTTCCTGAAAATAAAAACCTTCCATAAATGCTCAACGCTTTTGAATTTCCGGAGAAGCCTCATGCCATCGGCCAGGAATAATTCGGGGGGAGGGGATGAAAACGGTTTCAGTCTGGAAGTCACTCTTTTGCCGGAAGGCTGTACCCGGGTCTTATGTAGAGCTTCTCTTCCTTATCCAGTATGTCGGGCTTGTAGACGCTCTCGGCCCAGTCTTCACTGGAGACTTCTTCAAATGCCACGGAGACGGCGCTCATGTCGCAGGAGAGAATTTCAACCACATTCGCCGCGATAGCTTCGGCGAGTTTCCTTTTCTGTTCCTCTCCTCTTCCGGGATAAAGCTTTACGATGACGTGGGGCATGAAACATCCCTCCCTGGTTAAATGGCTACCGTGCAGACAACGTTCATTCGGACGCGGCGGATTGCCCGTAAAAAATTAAACCCTGCGGCCTCTGGTACCCTGTCACTCTTTAACTGACGCAAGTAATTATTCTTAGTCTTCATTCGTTACTTCATATTCGCCATCATCCCTTGCGGATCTTTGCCTGTGACACGGCACTGGTCAGCTCTTCATGGCAAGAAGCCGATTAACCGTTTTTGCGCAGCCATATAAACAAAACATGGCGCCTTAGACCAAGTATATAAAACATATAAAGGAATTGCCTTCAAGGGAAAAATGATTATTACAGAGAGCTTATCTCATTATCCCGATATTTATCCTTGATGAATCAAATGCTGTCAGGTAGGATTCAGCAAATTAAAATACGCCTTAAAAAGCTGACGGCGGCATTTTTCATGATTTAAAATTTCGGGTTACGCTTGCCCGGATACTGGATACGCTGCGACATGAGCAAGGAGAATTACTAATGAAATACCTGTACTGTGTCATAATGGCGGCCGTCCTTCTTGCCGGCGGCACGGCCGGGGCGGAAATACCGGTTAAGTCAAGCACGGCCGTTGACAGGACCTCCCTGGAGATAATGGTTTATCAAAACAACATTGCTCTGATAAAAGACAGCCGGCGGATTAATCTTCCCGGCGGTCAGGGGGAGCTTCGATACACCGACGTGGCTGCCCGGATAATACCGGACAGTCTTAACCTTGCATACCATGACGATGGCTCATCTCTTCGTATTATTGAACAAGTCTACTCATATGACCTTATCAGCGAGAAGAATCTTCTGGACCGGTACGTTGGCAAAAACGTAAAAATAATGGACTACAACCGTCACCACGACCGTAGGGACATACTGGAAGCAACGCTGCTGAGCAACAGGGACAACAGGATATACCGCATAGGCGAAGAGATCTTCCTCGGTCATCATGGTCTGACGGTTCTTCCGGAAATTCCCGAAAACCTGACAGCGGAACCGACGCTCACCATGCTCTTTGAAAATGATAAATCGGGTGTCTACGAAATCGAAGCGACCTATATTACGGAAAATATCAGCTGGGGAACCGATTACATCCTGCGCCTGGGCAGCTGCGAAAAAAAAGCCGACCTTACCGCCTGGGTATCCATCGATAACAGGAGTGGGGCATCCTGGCATGACGCCAAGGCATTTCTCGTGGCGGGCGAGGTTCATCGTGCCGCTGATTCGAGGGGTGACGGCTTCAGTGAAAAGGTGATGTTGGCACGAAGCGCCTCATCACAGGGGCAGTTCGAAGAAGCGCCTTTATTCGAGTATTACCGTTACAATCTGGAACGCCGCACTTCAGTTGAAAACAATGAAACCCGCAGGATACTGTTGCTACAGGCTAATGGGATACCGATGGAGAAGGAATATCTCCTTTCCGGGCCACGGTTCGCTCCCCGCCCCTATACGACCGGCACTGGAGAAAAGCAACCGGTTAACGTCTATCTTTCATTCCGAAACAATGATGAGGGCTCGCCGGGGATGCCCCTCCCCGCGGGAATTGTCCGTCTCTACCAGTCCGATGAAAACAGCCTCTACTGGTTTATCGGAGAAGACAGGATCGCCCACACGCCCAGGGAAGGTGAAGTACGCCTGAGGACCGGAGAAGCCTTTGATGTGACGGCTGAGCGCAAACAGATAGAATTCAGGCAGATCACATCAAGGATATCAGAAGCACGGATGGAAATAACCATTACAAACCAGAAGAAAGAGGACATCACCGTGACCTGTATGGAAAATCTTTCGGGAGACTGGGAAATCAAGGATGCCAACCTGCCCTTTACCGTGATTGACGCATTCAGGGTCCGATTCGATATTCCCGTTCCATCCGGAGGAAAAAACACTCTGCTTTACACGGTACGGACAGGATCATGATCATGATGCGTTCTGTATTTTATATTTCCGACGGGACCGGCATCACTGCCGAAACCCTGGGGCACACTCTCCTCACTCAGTTTCCCGATATAACCTTTCAGTCGGTCAACCTGCCCTTCGTGAACACCACAGACAAAGTGGACAGGGCGATTCAGCGTATCAACAAGGCCGCCGAAAAGGATGGCATGCGCCCACTGGTTTTTACAACTTTGACAAATACGATTCTGCTGGAACGCCTGTCCCTGTGCAAGGGAGAAGTTTTAGATTTTCTGGCCGCCTTTAAGACCCCCATGGAAAAGGCCCTGGGTGTCCCCTCCACGCCGGTGGTTGGACGATCACACGGGATAGGCAACCCCCACATATATACGGAGCGAATCGACGCCCTGCACTATGCCCTGCAGAACGATGACGGTTCGATCATGAGCGATTATACCCAGGCAGATATTGTAGTCATGGGCGTGTCCAGGACGGGCAAGACTCCCACCTGCCTTTACCTTGCTCTGCAGTTCGGAATCCAGGCGGCAAATTATCCTCTCACCGATGACGACTTCGAAAGAGGAGACCTCCCTCCGAGACTGGAGATGGAACGGTCAAAACTTTTCGGCCTCACGGTGGGGGCTGAACGTCTTTACCAGATCCGCCAGGAACGCCGAGCCGACAGCCTCTACGCCAGTATGAAACAGGTCCGGACGGAGCTTCGTTCCGCCGAAAACCTC
>JAQUQY010000076.1 GCA_028715865.1 Syntrophales bacterium | reverse complement strand
GAATACGCGGTCCCAGACTTCAGCCGGAATATTGCCTCCGTCGCCATGCCTCAAGTCTTCAAGGGACCATCCCATGCCGCCCAGAAGGTTCATGAAAGAACGCGCCGCCGCGGGAGGATCGTTATTCAAGAGGGTTAAAAAATCATCGGGAAGGGAAGGCGTGGATGTTTTTGAGGCAAAGAGTGTTGTGTTCCTTACAACGACGGCTTTTTTCCCGGAAATCAGGGGCCTCGTGAGGACGGCTTCGCAGATGGATTCCACATCGGTCCTTTCGCCGTCCATTCTGAAGCAATTCAGATCATCGGCGCCTTCGGGCAAGAGAGTCCGGAGGATTCGCTGAAGAGCGTCGGCGATGAGATAGCTCTCTTCACCGTAAAGGAGGCAGCAGGATGGTTCCTTTCCATTTTTTATGGATTGAAGAACCTCTTCGAGGCTTTCGCTCATAATTCATGATTCCGTAAAGGGGTCCCGCTCCTTTGTCGCGGGGCGGGAAATCCCCGGCTGAGTTTCCGGTGTGGGAAAGATTGCGCGGGCAAATTCAGATGATCAAATATTTCTTCAGTATTCTGATAACGTCGTTGGGATCGTCGATAACCTGGATCAGGTCGAAATCTTCCTTGAGGATTTTCCCGTCTTTCAGCATGGTTTCCCTTATCCAGTCCACTAGCCCCTGCCAGTAGGAGCTTCCCATGAGAATGACGGGGAAGCTCTTTATCCGCCTTGTCTGTATTAGCGTGAGCGCTTCAAAAACCTCGTCCATGGTTCCGAAACCGCCTGGAAGAATAACGTAGGCGACGGCATACTTTACGAACATCACCTTTCGAATGAAGAAGTATTTGAATTCGAGCTTTACATTGGCGTATGGATTCGGCACCTGCTCAAAGGGAAGGTGAATATTCAGTCCCGCCGACACACCGCCGGCTTCAGCGGCGCCCTTGTTGGCCGCCTCCATGATGCCCGGACCGCCTCCGGTTATGACGCTGAAGCCGTTTTCGACAAGCAAACCCGCCAGGCGTTCCGCTGTCTGGTAGCATGTATCCTCCGGTCTGGTGCGGGCCGAACCGAATATGCTCACTGCCCGGTTGACGCGGGAGAGTTCCTCGATGGCATCGACGAACTCCGCCATGATTCGAAACAATCTCCATGATTCGTCTATGCTGATGGCATCGACGACATACTGTTTCTCTACCATGACCACCTCCTGCGCTGAGAACGCTGTTCTGAACGGATCACTGTCTCCAACTAATTTATTTGGTTGCGTTATATGCTCTTCAGCGGGTACGCCTCCTGGCGGCCTTCACCATTCTTCTGCGGGCCTCCAGGGCCTTCCTTTTTTTTCTCACAGAAGGCTTTTCATAGGCTCTCCTGAGCTTGAGCTCCTTGAAGAAGCCGTTTTTGGATAGCTTGTTCTTAAGGATCTTCAAAGCCCTTTCAACGTCATTGTCAATTACTCTTACTTCCAAAGATATTCCTCCTTCCTTTATCTTGCTGATTTTTTGTAATTTCTTAATGAATATAAAATCTTGAGGCAAAGACACAAAAAAGGGGCAGTACGACGCATGTTTTTTACGCGCCGTTTGCCACCCCTTTACTAACGGTTTTGTATCACGCTCCTTACTTAAGGGCTCCTTTTATCAAGAGCCCTGCTATTTCAGAACAGTTGCCTTCAGTGCGTCAATAAAAGCACTGTTCTCTTCCCCTGTCCCCACGGTGACTCTCATGTAATCTCCAAGCGGCCCCGGGGCGGGAAAGTTCTTTATCAGCATCCCTTTTTCGAGAAGTTGTCCGTATACACTATTTTTTACACCGACACAACGGAAAAGAATGGAATTAGCGTCAGATAATCCATTCTTCTATGTCCTTCCTTCCAGGTTCCACTTCTGTGTAAGATACTTGCCAGAAAGAAGCTTTTTCTTCAATGTCTGTTCGTTCAAGGTCAGCTCTTCCTCCTGGAGTTTCATGTTCATTTCTTCTTCAAAACCCTCACCTATCACGTGAGCCAGGGTTTCCTCGTTGAATTCTCTTTTCGCGTGTTTTCTCACGCATGTGACTGCCCGCTCCAGGTAGCGAACCCTGTCTTTTTCGTCGCTTTTTGTGTGCGTCATCACTCTCGAGGTGGTCAAGGCGTCAAAATCTATCAGAATAGAGCCGTGCTGTAGGAAGTGTCCCCGTGACCGAGCCTGGGCGCTGCCGCATATCTTGGCCCCCTCAACCAGCAGTTCATTGCGGTAAGGGACGGCGAAGCAGCAGCCTTCCAGTGAGTCCTTCACGTCGGGCAGCCCTCTCTCGGCAAGTTCAGCGGCTATGCCCAACCGATCAAGCCCGAGGATGAGGCAGGCGGCGATCGCCCGGTAGGTGGTTACTATATCTTCTTTGAATGGAGGCCGCGCCTGGGAGGCCACTACTGAATAGGTAAGTTCGGCGTCGTGGTAAACAGCCTTTCCGCCGGTAGGCCTTCTGATGATGTCTATATTCCGTTCGCCGCAAAATTCCAGGTTAACTTCGGCAACAACGTCCTGTCCGTATCCTATTGTTACAACGGGTCGCTTCCAGAGATAAAATCTAAGGGTCGGCGGACCGCCACTCAGAACGGATTCCCTGAATACCGCTTCATCGACGGCCATGTTTTCATAACCATCGAGCCGCTCGAAAGGAAGCAGCCTCCAAGTCTGCACGGGCTCCTATCTCCTTCCCTCGGCCTGGTCCACCAGTTCTTCATAATCATCGCAATCAAGGAGGTTGTCCAGTTCGCCCAGATCCTGTATTTCAACGGCGATCATCCATCCCGCGTCGTAGACGTCGCACTCCAGGACGCCCACATCGTCGAATATGTCTTCATTGACGCTTATGATGTCTCCGGAAACGGGAGAAATCAGTTCCGCCGTAGTCTTGTCCGACTCTATGATCCCGAAGGGTTCACCCTGCTTCACTGATGAGTCGAGGGGATAAAGGTCGATGGATATGATTTCTCCCAGGCTTTCCTGGGCAAAATCGGTGATGCCTATGGTGACGGTGGTATCATCGACCCGGGCCCATGTGTGATCGCGGGTGTAAAGCAGATCATCGGGATATGACATGACATGCCTCCTTGCATACTTCGGCGCTGACAGCGGCCGGTCATCGGGACAGCTCAAGAGTCCCGTTTTCTACAGTATCATGAGATCCTTGGGCATTCCGGTGATAAGCTCACATCCCCCGGTAGTTACCAGAACCATATCCTCGATTCTGACGCCGCAGACCCCGGGAATATAGATTCCCGGTTCGATAGTTACAACCATTCCTTCTTCAAGCCTTTGCTCGCTTATTTTGGACAGCCTGGGAGCCTCGTGAACATCCAGGCCCACGCCGTGACCTGTGGCGTGAACGAAATACTCACCGTACCCGGCATCCTCTATGCACGCGCGGGCGCGGGCGTCGATGTCTCTACATAACACGCCGGGCCGGACTGCTTCAATAGCGCGGTCATGGGCTGACAGCACAGTGTCATAGATCCTGCGGTGTTCTCCGGAAACATGTCCCAGTGCTACAGTGCATGTCTCGTCGGAATGATAGCCTTCAAAGACGGCTCCGTAGTCAATTACGATGAAGTCTCCCGCTTCGACGCGTCTCGATCCCGGGCGGGCGTGGGGAAGGGCGCTGTTTGCCCCGGAGGCTACGATTGTGTCGAAGGACGGTTTCTCGCTTCCCTCCATGACAAGGTTCCAGTCAATCAGGGCGGCGCATTCCCGCTCCCGCATCCCTGGCCTGATGGATTCTATCGTTTTCCCGAGAGCCCGGGCGCCAATTGAAGCCGCTGTCTTCAGGCGCCCTATCTCTCCGGCATCCTTTCGGGACCGCATGCCGTCGATGTCGCAGGACAGAGAGACCATCTCAGTACCGTCTGACAGCCCCCGGCGAATCTTCAGGTATCGCTCATAGGTAAGCCCCGAGGCTTCAAAGCCGAGTTTTTTAACGGTTCCCCGGGAAAGAATCTCCAGAAGACCCCCTGTAACGTCAGTAACCTCGATAATATTAACTCCCGACGATTCCTGCCTCGCCTGTACCGTGTATCTGCCATCGACGAAAAGGGTCATGCCTCCGCCCTGGGCGAGAAGGAGCCCCTCGCTGCCGGAAAACCCGCAGAAATATCGAATATTCAAAAGGTCAGCGATAAGCAGTCCGTCAATATCACCGGCTGCCATGAAGGATCGCAGCCGCGCCGCCCTGTCCGCGAAGGTTGAGTTGCCTCCGCCGGGCCGACTCCGGTTTTCCAGCCGGGAAAGCCAAAGGGAAAGTTCACTGATAAGGGGGGCGCGGGACAATTGTTCTTCGGCCATTCGAAAACCACCTCGGGAATTTCTCACAAGGCGCGCCATCATCTGCGGCGCCTTTCTTCGTTGACGGGATGATGAAAAAACATTGACTCTTTTCCCGTCCCGGTGCTACTTTTCTGAAACTTTAAAACTATTTTTTCACATCTTTCAATAAGAAAGTATCGGGCCGGCTTGAATATTCAATTGCTGAAATATTTTTTTATATCGTCGCTCCTTCTGTCGAACATCCTGGCCTCGAAGATAATAGTTGTAGGCGGCTTCCTTCTGCCTGCCGCCATCATTCTCTACCCCCTGACCTTTCTCATTACCGACGTGGTGGGGGAGATCGAAGGAAAAAAGAGCGCCCGCGGCCTTGTTGTGGCAGGGTTTGTCATGTCGCTCTTCATGGTTGCCGCTCTTGTTGTGGCCCGTTGGCTCCCGCCGGCGCCCTTCTGGGGCCACCAGGAGGCCTATGTGGCCATCCTGGGAGCGACGCCTCGCATTGTAATTGCGTCGATGATCGCGTACCTGGTGTCACAGACGCATGACGTTTGGGCCTTTCACTGGTGGCGGCAGAAGACGGAAGGCCGTCATCTCTGGATTAGAAATATCGCTTCCACTGTAATATCTCAGGGAATCGATTCGGTCCTTTTTATAACTATAGCTTTCGGAGGCCTTTATTCATGGCCGGCCGTCGCCGTGATGGCCGGAAGCCAGTACCTGGTCAAGGTGGGAATCGCCCTTCTTGACACGCCGCTTTGCTATCTGCTTGTGAGGTATTATGGAAACAATCGAAAACAAGTTCAAGGAACGTGATTACGAAGTAAACATACGTTTTCCCGAATTCACCTGCCTCTGTCCAATGACGTCCCAGCCGGATTTCGCTGAGATTGTAATCAGCTACGTGCCAGGCGGGCGTCTCGTGGAGCTGAAATCCCTGAAATTCTACCTCAATGCCTACCGTGACAGGGGAATCTTTCACGAAGAGGCCGTAAACCGCATCATGGGAGACTTCGTCGAGGCCGTTCAGCCGAAGCAGGCGGTCATCACGGGACGCTTCAACGTTAGAGGCGGAATCCATACCACGGTGACGGTCACCTACCCCTGATGCCTCTCATTTATAGCCTGCCGAAAATGTGAACTTTTTCACTATTAGGGGGCGTCATTTCATTGACTCTTGTTCTATTTACTTGGTACACTTACAATCAAAAATATCAGGTATCAGGTTACTGCCCGAGGCGCCGCCGCGCATCATGTCTGCCGCCATGGCTTGGCCTGAGGGGGTTGAACCCCCTATCCTGAAAGGGCAGAGTGTTCTGATGGATGAAGCTGAAAACATGTCCGGCGGTGAACCTGGGGGTTTTACCCTGATTGAACTGCTTATAGTCATCTCTGTTCTGGGAATCCTGGCAGGGATGATGGCCTTCGCGTGGCAGCAGTTCGTTCACAATACAAATCTCAAGACGGCGGCGGCGGCGGTAATGTCTGACATCACTCTCTACAGGCAGCGAGCCGTGGCTGAGGGAGTGGCCTATTGCATACAGTTTACGGCCGGTTCGCCGGTATACACTATCCACACGCCTTCCTGCGGCGATGCCGCGGAATCGCAGAGGGATCTTGGGGAAATCGGGCGGGGCGTCGTTGTGTCAGACACGGTTGCCATAAACTTCCGGGCCCGCGGGACAGCCGACAGGCGCACAATTGAGCTGGTAAACAGCCGCGGATCAGAAGCGGTTATCAGAACCAGCATAACGGGAATACCCCATGCGACACATACCAGGCAATAACAGGGGTCTTGGACTGCTTGAAGTGGTGATAGCCATTTTCATCGCCACGGTGGCCGTTATGGCCATACTGGGGCTTCAGCCGGCCGCCATGAGAACGTCGGCCCAGGCGGACTACATGGGACGGGCGGCGGGCATGCTCCACCGTGAGCTTCAGCGGCAGGAGGCCTGGATAATGAACCCATGCAACGCGGTAACGACGGGAACGACCACCGCCACGGTACGCACCAGCGGCCAGAATTCCAACCAGCCAGGCGATGCCCCCTTTACTGTCACCACAGGCATTGCCGCCCTGGGAACCAGGGTCTGGCGCGTAACGGTTACCCTGGGCATGCCGGGCTACCCGGATATCTCTGAAAGTCTCATTGTTACCAGGCAGGAAAGCTATCGCTTTCCCGCGGGATGTGCGGACCAATGAACTCGAATCGTGGTTTCACGCTTGTTGAATTAATGATCGCCATCGCGGTGAGTATGCTGCTACTGACAGCGCTCTACGGGGCGGTCAACTCCGTCCAGCGAAGCTCCACGGGGATCGAACGGCGGATCGAGGCCCAGCAGGCGGTTAAGCCCGCCCTTGACCTCATGTCGCTTGAAATTACGATGGCTTCCTTC
>JAQUQY010000075.1 GCA_028715865.1 Syntrophales bacterium | reverse complement strand
CATGCAGGCCTTTTTCATCCTGGGGCTCGCCTTTTTGATTATTCTATGCGTTTTTTTCATTCCCTTCCGCTATCCGCCCGAAGGCTACACGCCGGCGGGATGGCAAGCGGCGGCGGGCGCAGGCGCCGTAAATTTCAACATTGGTGAGATGGTAAAGACCAAGGCTTTCCTGGGGATCTTCCTTTGCTACACCATCGGCTGTCTTGCCGGCCTCATGGCCATCGGCATTTCGAGCCCCGTGGGCCAGGAAATTATCATGATCCCGGCGGGCACCGCGGCTTTACTTGTGGGGATTTTCGCCATTTTCAACGGCGTCGGACGCCCCCTGTTCGGAACGCTGACGGACAAGCTCTCCCCCAAGGGGGCCGCCGTCATTTCCTTCATAGTTATTCTTCTGGCTTCTCTGGGAATGCTTGTGGCGGGTGAAGGGAACGTTGCCCTTTACGTGATCTGCTTCGTCGGTTTCTGGCTCACCCTGGGAGGCTGGCTGGCCATAGCTCCCACGGCCACGACCACCTTCTTCGGAGTGGCCAACTACGCCAAGAATTATGGCGTCGTGTTCCTGGCGTACGGCCTCGGGGCCATTCTGGGCGGCATCATCGCCGGCCAGGCGAAGGACGTGTTCGGCTCCTACAAAATCGCCTTCTACCCCACGGCGGGCCTGGCGATCCTGGGTATCGTCATCGCGCTCCTGATGTTGAGCCCCCCGAAAAAGTAATATATTCCGACAGCGAAACCTTTCGCGGGGGCGCCGGTCCAAAGGGGCCGGCGCCCTTAATCTTAATGGGGCTCGGTGTTAAAAGGGTTTCTTAAGGGTAATAAACGGGCAAAGGTGAAAAAAAGGTAAAAGGAGGAAACTTAATGTCAAAACCAAAGCTCATCACGATTTTGGTTATACTGACGATCTTCGGGATTATTCTTTTGCAGAACGCGGAAGATACGTCCCTTAAACTGCTCTTCTGGGACATAAGCATGTCCCGGATATTCTTTTTCCCCTTCCTGTTTTGTTCCGGGGTGGTCGTGGGATTCATAGTCGCTAACATATTCCGTTCCTCTTCCAGGCGAAGGCGGTAAAAATTACAGCCTTTGAGGGGAGGGAAGCATCCCCATTTCCCGGGAAGATTCTATGCTGATATCGTCAGTTTAATCTGCTACTTATAATAAGGGGGTCCTGTTGACTTCTTCTTTCCATTCTGCTATAGATGCCCCCGCTCACAGGCAAAATCATGTCGGGGGAAGTTTCTTTGAAAGGAAAAAGAATCTTAAGCGGTATGCGTCCAACGGGGAGGCTTCACCTCGGAAATCTTCACGGCGCCCTCAATAACTGGGTGAACCTTCAGAACCGGGGTGGCTACGAATGTTTCTATTTTGTAGCGGACTGGCACGCCTTGACCAGCGAGTACAAAGATACATCGAAGATCAGCGCCTTCACCATAGACATGATCGTAGACTGGTTGAGTGCCGGGCTTGACCCTTCCAGGAGCACTTTTTTTCTTCAGTCCGAAGTTGAGGATCACGCTGAGCTTTTTCTTATTCTTTCAATGATTACGCCCCTGGCCTGGCTGGAACGAAATCCCACCTACAAAGAGATGAAGGAGGAGCTTTTCGATCGAGATCTCTCCACGGCCGGCTTTCTCGGGTATCCCGTTCTTCAGGCGGCGGATATCATCATGTACAAGGCTTTCGGGGTTCCCGTGGGAGTTGATCAGCTTCCCCACATTGAACTTACACGGGAAATAGCCCGCCGGTTTAATTTTTTGTACCGTGAGGTATTTCCCATACCGGAGCCGCTCCTCACGGAAGTGCCCAAGCTCCTGGGCCTCGACGGCAGAAAAATGAGCAAGTCTTACGACAACGCCATATACCTGAGAGACCGGGGCGACGAGCTTGCCCGGAAGATACTTTCCATGTTCACCGATCCCGAGCGCAAAACAAAGCGTGATCCCGGAAGGCCACACCTTTGCAATGTCTTCTCTTTCCACGGAATCTACACAGCTCCCGATGAATTGGAGCAGATTTCAGAGGACTGTAAAAAAGCGGCCGTCGGATGCGTGGAATGCAAGGGACGTCTTGCCGCCGCCGTAGCCGTGGGCATGGCCCCCTTTCACGAGATCCAGGACCATTACCTGAACAACCTGAATGAAGTTCGTGATATTCTTGCCGACGGGACTTCAAGGGCTCGAGCCATCGCGCGAAGCACCATGGATGAAGTAAGGGACGCGCTGAAAATTCACCGGCTCCAAAAAATGTGATCCTTCCTTCAACTGCGGGCCGGGGAAAGGCCATAAGAACCGGTGCGTTGACAGCGGTATATGCGTCACCCACAGTCCCCTGAGGGCGATGGCCGGAATCGCCCCATGGGCACAGCTTCCAAAACGGCCAGGTTTATATTGCAAGAATTAACGTGGTTTGGCTTCGGCTTGCCTGTAAGGGCGGCCGGCTCGGAGTATCCGGGATAATGGATTACAGGATAAAGCTCGAAATATTTGAAGGCCCCCTGGATCTTCTTCTCTATCTCATCAGGAAAAATGAGATCGATATCTACGACATTCCAATCTCTCTGATCACAGAACAATATATTTCATATATCGACGCGATGAAATCCCTCAACCTCGACCTTGCCGGCGAATACCTTGTACTCGCGGCGACCCTGCTTCACATCAAGTCCCGCATGCTGCTTCCTGTTCACGAGACTGAAGGAGGTGAAGAAGAGGATGATCCCCGTGCCGAACTTGTCCGCCAGCTCCTGGAGTACAGGACATTCAAGGAGGCCGCCCTGGAGATGGAGCGTATGAAGCTTCTGGACCGGGATTTCTTCACCAGGAAAGACACCGGTGACGACCGGGCTGACGCCGGTGAACGCCCTGTGCGGGAAATAGGCGTCTTTGAGCTTGTTGAAGCCTTTCAGCGGGTCATCGCGGGAATGGGCGATATGCACATAATGGAGATGGAAAGGAATGACATGTCCGTATCGCAACGGATCAGCGAAATGCTTGACCTGCTCAGGGAAAAAAAGACGCTCACCTTCGAAGAGCTCCTGGGGATGCCGCGGGAAAGGCGTCAGCTTGTTTATACCTTCCTCGCGCTCCTGGAATTGATGAAGATGCGTGTAGTCCGGGCTTTCCAGCGGGCGCCCTACGAGGCGATAAGGGTGTGCGTGGCCGCTGAAGTAGATGTGGGAGGAGATGCTCAAGAATGAAGGACCTGAAGATTATCATCGAGTCTCTTGTTTATATCTCCGAGACGCCCCTTTCGGTAAATAAATTGAAGGAACTGTTGGTTGATGTCCCGGAAAAGGATATTAGGGAAGCCCTGGCTGGACTGGCGGACGAATACGCGCGCAGGGATGGGGGCATCTTCCTGGCGGAAGTCGCGGGGGGCTATCAGTTCCGGACGGCGGAGCTTTCAGCTCCCTGGATATTAAAGCTGAGGGGCGGGAAGCCTGCCACGCTGAGCCAGGCTGCCATGGAAACGCTGGCAGTGGTGGCCTACCGGCAGCCGGTTCTGAAATTGGACATAGAGCAGGTCCGGGGCGTTGATGTGAGCGCCACACTGAGGGGGCTCCTGGAAAAAAACCTCGTTCGAATCGTGGGAAGAAAAGATGTGCCCGGTAAGCCCATACTGTACGGCACCACGAAAAAGTTTCTTGAGGCCTTCAACCTTCGGGATCTTTCGGAGCTGCCGACACTTCGGGAAATAAAAGAACTGGAGGAAGCGGAATCCCTTGAATGAACGCCTGCAGAAGATAATCGCCGCCGCCGGCATCGCCTCCCGAAGGGCCGCGGAATCCCTGATCCTGGAGGGACTCGTAAGCGTTAATGGAGAGGTTGTAACCGAGCTGGGCCGCAAAGCGGACCCCTCAAAGGACGTCATCAGGGTCAGGGGAGTCCGTATAGCAGTGGATACGGAGAAGGTGTATCTGATGGTCCACAAACCGGCGGGATACCTGACCGCCATGAGCGATAACCGGGGCAGGAAAACGACCTCCGACCTGGTCAGCGGCTTTGCTGAGCGGCTGGTTCCCGTGGGGCGTCTCGATTATGCTTCCGAGGGACTGCTTATCGTGACTAATGACGGGGAATTTTCATACCGCGTTCAGCATCCGAAATTCAAGCTTCCGAAGACCTATCGCGTCAAATTGCAGGGTTCTGTGACGCCGGCTGAACTGGGGGCCATCAGGAAAGGCGCCTCTCTCAGCGACGGATTTTTCAAACCTCTCGAAGCTGCCATCGATAGATTAAACAGGAAGAGCGCCTGGATAACCGTTACCATTGTGGGAGGCAGAAACAGGGTTTTGCGCCGTTATTTCGAAGCCCTGGGGTTCCCCGTAAGGCGGCTGGTAAGGGTGGCCATAGCCGGACTGAAACTGGGAGACTTGAAGCCGGGCGACTTCAGGCCCCTTAAAGCATCTGAAATAAGGGAACTCCTGGGTGGCGGAGGCCAATAGGGGATTAAGGAAAATTGTCTTGACATTTTAAAGTAAAATAAATAATAGCTAGCGCTAGATGTTTCCATCGGGTCAAGATTATTGGATAATCTCTTTTATCCTTTGATTGGAAGAGAAATCAAACCTTGAATAGGGGGCTGTATGAACAAATCGGAACTTATATCTGCCTTAAGCAAGAAAGAGGGTCTGACCGAAAAGCACGCGTCCGATGCGGTTAATCTGATTTTCAAGAGTTTCAGCGAGGAGCTGCAAAAGGGTGAAAGAATTGAAATCAGGGGATTCGGGAGTTTCGTCGTCAGGGAATACGAAGCCTACACGGGCAGAAACCCCAAAACAGGTAGCGTTATACAGGTAGCTCCCAAAAAGCTTCCATTCTTCAAGGTGGGGAAGGATCTGAAAGAAAAAGTCAATTCAGGAAGTTAAGCTGCTTAAACTAACTCTTCGCGGGCGGCTTTCTTGAGCGGGTGAGGATGACTGCCGGTAAGTTTCAGGGGGCAAGGGCCCCCTTTTTTTATTTTGTATTCCCCTGATAAGCTGTTTCAGCGGTCATTGCGTGCTTTTGTACAGATTTTACTTGACCGGAGAAATATATGTGAAAGAGTGTTCAAAGAGTGCATTCTTCTCGCGCGAATCATTGTGAGAGCGTATCTGTTACATTAACGGGGCCCGGAATGAGCGGTAAAAAAGAGACAGGGATCATGACTGAAAAGACAGGCGAAAAACCGGAAGGCAGGAAACATCGGTCTAAAAAGGTTTCAGAGTCAAGGGATGAATACGACAACCTTTATGAAGCCCTGGCCAAAAGTTCACAGGTAGGCGTCTACATAGCCCAGGGGGGGAAGTTCAAGTTCGTAAATCCCTACATAGTAAACTACTCGGGCTACAGAGAGGATGAATGGATCGGCAGGAATACGGACCACTTTCTCCTTCCCGAAGATGTTGAAAAAACAAGGCAGAATGCCAGGGCCATGCTGACAGGAAAGCGATGGGCGCCCTACGAATATCGCTACGTGACCAAAAGCGGCGAAACGCGATGGATCATGGAAAACATAATTTCCGTCACATATAAGGGCAAACGGGCCGTTCTCGGAAATACGATGGACATCACTGAGGAAAGGGAGGCCAAGGCAAAGCTGGCGGAAACGGAAAATCTCTATCGGAGTTTTGTCAATAACACGCAGACAGGCGTCTTTGTAGCCCAGGCCGGAAAAATAAAATTCGCCAATCCCCACCTCCTGGCTTACACGAAATGCGAAAAGATGGAAGAGCTCATTGACAAGAATATTATCGAATTCGTTCATCCGGAGGATCGTAAAGCAGCCTCGGAGAGCGCGAGGCAGATGCTCCGGGGGAAACGCTCCTATCCCTACGAGTACCGCATGTTGACGAAAGACGGGTCCAGCAGGTGGATTCTGGAGACAGTGACTCCCATAGAATATTTCGGTGAACCGGCCATAATGGGAAGCTCAATAGACATGACCGAGCTTGTTGAAACAAAGAAGCACCTGGTGGAGGTCAGGGCCCTGGAATCAACACTCCTTGCCGCCATGCCCCACGCCGTTATCGGACTCGAGAACCGGCGGATCATTTTCGCCAGCGACTCCGTTAAGAATGTTTTCGGGTGGGAACCTCAGGAAGTCATCGGCAAGACGACAAGGATATTCTACCGATCCGATGAGGACTTCGACATCATAGGCAAACGTTTTTATCCCTCGCTGGAGCACAGAAAAACATACAGCGAGATATTTCCCTGCAGGAAGAAGGATGGAACCAACATCGAATGCATGGTCAACACTGCCCGTTTCGGGGAGGTGCTAAAAGACATGCGTATCGTTGTCGTATACGAGGACATGACGGAGCAGAAGCGCGCGGAAAGGGCTCTGCGGGAAAGCGAAGAGAAATACGCGTCCCTGGTGGAGCAGGCCATGGACGGCATAATAATCATTCAGGACGAGTCATGTCTCTTCGCTAACAAGGCCATGGCCGCCATGTCGGGATATGAAGTGGGCGAACTGACGGGCATGCCCTTCGCGGAGCTTTTCGTTGATCAGGATCGAGACATCGCCAGGCGCCTGCACCGGATCCGGATGGCAGGCGAGGCGTCTCTTCCCCTCTACGAAGGCCGACTCCTGTGCAAGGACGGTTCAATAAAGGATGTGGAAATAGCTTTCGGCATTATAAGCATAGAGGAAAAAAAGGCTGAAATGGGCTATGTGCGGGATATAACTTTCAGGAAGAAGGCCCAGGAAGAGATAAGGCGAACCGTGGAGAGGCTCAAAAAA
>JAQUQY010000074.1 GCA_028715865.1 Syntrophales bacterium | reverse complement strand
TCAATCTTTTTTTTTGACTTTTGTTTCTGTTTTTCGATGTTCTGTTTCTGTCCCTTTTCCTTATCCTTCCTTCCCCCCTTGTCTCCCATTACGTCTCTCCTTTTCCTGTTGTCCAAAAAATCTTCTCGCAGCGTGGTTTCTATTGCAACCACAGCAGGCCCATCATTTTAATTGAACTCTTGAATACTTTTCAAAATCAGTCAATTGCAGCTTTCGGGAAGGCGTCAACAAAAAAGCCTTTTCCGTGCCTTTCCAACCGTCCTGATGGCCGGGGACGCTGACTTCACCTGAAAGTTAGTACCTGTTTCGCCGTTTTCGGATTCCACGAACAGCGTCATCCCCGATCTTCTTATAACACGAATTCTGGTTCCAGGGGGCAGTACAGCATCGGTTTCTTCAGCAACAGCCCACCATAGCGTTCCATGGATTTCCACAGTACCCCGCGGGTCGCAGGGTTTGACGACCTGTCCGACCTGTCCGATCAGAGGATCGGCGTCCCTGGCGGAGGAATGGTAACTCGGCCAGAGCAGGAAAAACAGCAGAACGTCCTTCACCACCCATAGTGCGAATCCGGTCCAGATTAGCCATGGAGACCAGTCCGTGTAATGAAGCAGAAAAAACACACCGACGAGAACCAGAGCCAACCCGGGGACCTGCACAAGAGTATATCGAATAATCGTGTATCTGTCAGGTTTGTTTCGTGTCAAGGGGTTGCTGTTTCCCGTTCCTGTTATTACTGTTTTACTGACCTCTGGCGGCAGGAACTCCGATGAGCTTCCTCAGCTACACATAGGTAAGCGTTTGGCGATGCTTCGCCGCCCATCCAAGAACAGCCCAGATTTGACTCGCGTGTTCGGAACGGTTCATCTCTCCATTCCTTTGCTTACGGCAACCAGGATTTGAGGTTTATTCGGAGTTGGCCGTAATTCCACACATAATTGATTGAACTGGGCCACAACTTAATACTCCGTATGGAGATTCAATTACGCGGCATCTTTTTACAAGCAGTTCGTTGGCGAGAAGTGCGCGCACCCCAAGAATTGCCGTTCGTAGTTTACAATATTCTCGAAAGGGGTCATTTATTTGTACACCTCAAAGCCTTGCCGGCGGCACCGCCCGAACCAAGCGCCAGGCCAATACTGTCATACTTTCGTTGTGCTGCACGAACAGGCCCTCTTCCACTGGCCACCGCTAAGGCTCCCGTGGTCACTGCGGCCTGACCTAACCATACCAGCAGATCGCGACGGCTTATTCCTGCCATGCTTTGAACCTCCACCCCTGCAGAATGCAATAACGCAACAGGGCGCTATTATAATGTCGCGCAACGCAGTTGCCCTGTCATACCTCGAACTTCCTTATTATCGAACCTCCTGAAGACTGCACCCGCGAACATTCACAACTGCAGCGGTTGTATTCCAGTTTATCGCCACTTGTCTGATGTTTCAGGGTCCCAGGTCGGGGGCATTACGGAAGCGTTCTCGTCGAAACCGGCGATGACTTCCATGTCGGCGTCGGTCAACTCGAAATCGAAGAGTGCCGCATTTTCAAGTATCCGTTCCTTTCGAACCGATTTTGGAATAATCACGATGTCGGATTGAAGGGCCCAGCGCAGTGCAACCTGTGCCGGTGTTTTTCCGTAAGGCTCACCGACTCCGGCAAGACGCTCGTCATCTGTTCGTTGTCCCCGCCCCAATGTGCTGTAGGACTCAACGACAATTCCCTTGTCGCGGCAATAGGCGGTCAGTTCCTTGCGCTGAATGAACGGACTGATTTCAACCTGATTAACTGCCGGCACGACGTCCGTCGTGTTAAGAAGCTCGTCCAGATGTTTAATCATAAAGTTGCTGACACCGATGGACCGGGCCCTTCCGGTTCGCTGAAGTTCGACAAGCGCCTTCCATGTTTCATTTCTCAGATCAGGCACGGGCCAGTGAACCAGGTACAGGTCGACATAGTCCATTCCCAACCGCTTCAGGCTTTCATCACAGGCACGCAGCGTTGAATCATACCCCTGGTCGTCATTCCAGACCTTGGTCGTGAGATACACCTCGGAACGGGGAAGGCCGCTTTCGCGTATCGCCGTGCCTACATCCTGCTCGTTACCGTATATCCGGGCCGTATCAATGTGACGATAGCCCGCTTCCAGGGCCCAGAGAACTGCATCCCGTGTTGGACTTCCCGCCTCCGACAGAAAGGTCCCCAGGCCAAACAGGGGAATCGTCCTTCCATCATTAAGGGGCAATGTCGACGTGATAGACAAGCTCATAGTTCCCTCCTGATTCCATGGTAGTAATACATCATTGACAGATGATGGCAAACTATAGGAAACCTTGGGCTTTCTGTCAAAGCAATTCGGGCTCTTCCGCTTTTTCCCTCGCAGACAAAACCGGAGCTAAAGTATTTTGCGCTATAGTTGAGGCATGTGCTAAAGAGGGCGCGAAAGGAACAGGAACTGCAATGTCGTTACTCTGGATCAAGAACGTTTCGCTTCACTTCGGTGGACCCCTTTTGCTTGACCAGGCATCGCTGCACATCGAGGCGGGTGATCGCATCGGTCTTCTGGGGCGAAACGGTTCAGGCAAATCAACGTTGATGAAGCTGATCCATGGCGATATCGCGCCGGACAGGGGCGAGATTATCCATGACAGCGCTCTGCGGATTTCCCTTTTACCCCAGGACATAGAAGAATTGTCGGGCACGGTGTTTGATGCTGTCGCCTCGGGCGACCAGCGACATCTAGACCTTCTCCAGACCTACCATAACCTGACCGTGCGAATGACCGGCGGAAACAATGAGAACCATCTCGCTGAAATAGAAAAAGTGCAGCATCGACTGGAAGCTGCGGGCGCCTGGCAATTCCAGCAGAAAGTCGAGTCTGTCATTACCCGCATGGGACTGGACGAAACCGCCCGGTTTGATCTGTTATCGGCGGGAATGAAGCGACGGGTGCTCCTGGCCCGGGCGCTTGTCTCTGATCCGGATATCCTCCTTCTCGATGAACCCACCAATCATCTTGATATAGAGTCTATCCTCTGGCTGGAAACGTTTTTACATTCCTTTGAAAAGGCCATCCTTTTTGTAACCCATGACAGGGCTTTCTTGCAGAATACCACCACGGGAATCGTTGAAATAGACAGAGGCAAGCTCATCTCCTTTTCCTGTGACTATCACACCTACCTTGAACGGCGACAGGCCATGCAGGAAGCTGAAGAAAGGGAGTGGCATACATTTGACAAAAAGCTGGAGAAAGAAGAAGTCTGGATACGCCAGGGCATCAAGGCCCGTCGAACCCGTAACGAAGGGCGTCTGCGCACTCTTGTGCAGATGCGAAGGGAACGGGCCGAACGACGGGAGAAAGACGGCTCGGTCCGCATGGCCATCTCTGAGGCAGGTCGCGGTGGCAAGCTCGTAGTTGACGCAAAAGAGATCAGCTTTCGTTACGATGACACGACCATCATCGACTCTTTCTCCACAGAAATTCTTCGGGGAGACCGAGTAGGCATCATCGGCCCCAATGGTTCCGGGAAAACTACACTGCTCAGAGTTCTCCTGGGCGAACTTCTCCCGTCTTCGGGAACAATCAAACTCGGTACGGGAACCGCCATCGCCTACTTTGATCAGCTGCGGGAACACTTCCATGAGGACAAGTCCATCCGGGACAACATCGCCAATGGCAACGATACCATCTTCATCAATGGATCCCCCCGTCATGTGGTAGGATACCTTCAAGATTTTCTTTTCCCGCCGGCGCAGATTTCGGCCCCGGTGTCGACGCTCTCTGGAGGTGAACGGAATCGCCTCCTTCTGGCGCGACTTTTCTGTACACCCTCGAATGTGTTGGTTCTTGACGAACCAACCAACGACCTGGACAGGGAAACACTGGAACTCCTGGAAGATCGCCTGATGGACTACCAGGGAACCATTCTGCTTGTCAGTCACGACAGGACCTTTCTTAACAACGTGGTCACCTCTACCATTGTTCTGGAAGGCGAAGGACATCTTGAAGAATACGTGGGAGGCTACGATGACTGGCAGCGGCAACGCATGGCCACACTATCGTCAAAACCGTCGATTCCCGCAGTTAAGACCGTCCCGATGAAAAAAGAAAAACCCCTGAAGACAAAGACGAAGCTGTCCTTCAAGGAAATACGCGAGCTGGAAGATCTCCCTCAGCGGATAGAGGAAATGGAACAGGTAAAAGCGGAACTGGTAGCCGCTCTGACCTCACCCGATCTCTACAAAAACCACGATCCGAAGCGGCTCGCCGACATGAATGTCAGGCTGGCCTCCGTCGAGACCGGTCTTGAAGAGGCTTACAACCGATGGAGTGAGCTGGAGGAAATGGCTGCTGCATTTGCTTCACAGCAGGGCTGATTCACCCGTCCTTCAGATGGCGCCTGCAATATTCTCCCACTCGACCAATGACATCCCTGCCCTCTCTGAGCATTGACGCAAAGAAATGCAACACATGGATCATGTCCTGCCAGACCTCGAGGGTACAGCGTAAGCTTCCCTGGCGTGGTGTCGGGAAAGTATCACGGGCCTGCTGGTAATTTTCAAGTCGATTACGGCCATTTTTCGCTTGACAAGAACGGTATCTACAAGTCCTCACCATCGCCCATCGTCAGAATCAATGATTACGGGACGAAAGAGAGCATTATCTGGAAATGCGGGCTCTGGTGACCGGACTCAACTAACGTAGTCTTCGGGATACCCGGGGCGGTTCAACCCTCCAATTGCTCGTTGGTATGAAATACGATGTCTACTTAAATTTTGAAGCAGCTGACTTCAATGCATTACTGAGGGAGTCCCACGCAATGGTAATACCCGCTTTAAGGTCTTCCCATGCATCCTCGCCCGCGTCCTTAAGGTCTGTGAGTTTGTTGGAGGCAGTTTCCTGCATAGACCGCAGCTCTTCGATTGTCTTGTGGTATTCACGTTTTGCATTGCCTGCTGCACTGTCGGCTTTTGCCTTGAGTTTTTCGATCTCCGCACTCCACTCATCTAATTGTGCCTGCAATTTCTGTTCGTATGCTTCTTTTTTGTTCATGATTTTTCCACTTTTGATCACTAGAACCGGGCATGTGGCTCCCCGGACAACCCTTTCAGCAACACTTCCCATGAGGTACTTTGCCGGCCCTGTCTTACCGTGAGAGGCAATCACGACCAGATCCACGGCCAATTTTTTTTGTTCCGTCAGGATGGATTCTGCCGGGTCGCCAATAACAACATCAAATATGACTTCTGTGCTCTTGGCCTCTCCAATGGCATCAACTTCCCTTTGCAATCTTTCATTGGAGCTATTGACGGCGTCGTCCACCAGCTTCAAAATTACATCTTCCGGGATGGGATGATCCACGGCAAAGATACGGATAGATTCATCGATGACGTGGAGAAGATAAATCTTGCTCCCATACTGGCCAGCAATGTCTGCGGCTTCCTTCAAAGCCATGTCTGAAAAAGATGAAAAATCTGTAGGAACCAGGATTGCCTTAGGTTTAATCATTGCAGCACCTCCTAAATGTCAATCTAGATGTTAATATGCGGCTTAAAAGCTCTTCTTTTTGTGATTGGGCTTTTAAACTCCTGAATTTGATCTCTTAATTGTAAATATAGTTTATCACTGCTTCCCTGAGCATGCAATGCTCTCGAAAACTCCAAGAATCTGGTCGCTCAAATGTTTGTTGTCCGACTACCCTGACAACCGGATTCGCCTTGTTACACCTACCTATCCTCAACTTTCGGCTTGCTATTGTAGTGATTATTGCCGCTCGTAATCGGCATTTATTAGATCGAGCGAAGCATATGTGCAGGGGAGAGGGAACGGCCTTCAGGCCCAGGAAAGCAGGAAAATCGATGTCGCAGCAAGAGTGACAGCACAGGCCTTTCGAAGAGTTAACACCTCCATTTTTAGGATCATAGCAAGCAACATAGCCACAACGAAACTCATGTTGGCGATCGGAATGACCACCGTCGCTTCTCCATATTTCACAGCAAGCAGCAGGAAATTGACGATCAGGAAGACCAGAACACCGGAAATCAGCGAGTAGGCCGATTTCTTTACCGTAACGCTGAAACGATTTTCACGGAACCTGGCGTAGATTGCCCCTCCTACCATCCAGTTTACGGCGAAAATCAGGAGCATTCCATCCAGATTGGCTCCCTCCAGGAGACCGACCTTGGAAATCACGCCATAAGACGCCCGGAACAAAGAGGCCATGATCAGCATGAAAAGAGCAGATAAAAATAAGGAAGAGTGGTTTTGACCGTCGTCTCTTTTGTACAGAAACACAACGGCGACAATGCCGCAAAGGATTCCGAGAATCTTCATCTTCCCAAAGGGTTCATCGAGCAGGAAAAAAGACAGGATCACCACACCGATTGTGTTCAACCGATAGATCGTGGATCCCAGAGAAACAGGGGCGTTCGACAGGCCCTCCAGGAGGAGGAGGTTGGAAATCACGAGCAACGCTCCGGCAAACATTCCATAAAAGAGCGTGACACCTTCCCATGCAAGAGAAGCGGATCTCGTGAGAAGTATTCCCGCCTGAAAAAGACTCCACGTTAGCCCAATGCCGAAGACATATGCACCCCTGGAGCGATCCTTGCCTGCATATCGCTTAAAAACGACATCATTAAGTCCGGCAAAGAGCAGACTCAGCAATGCGAATGAAACTGCCAGATTCATTAATTCTTCATCCCGGTCTCCGGAAAAACAAGGGTACGCTTCGGGATCTCCCCCCCCAGACGATCGCCTAGATCACCGCTCCTTGATAATTGATTGGCGGGAAATTTTTTCATGTTAGGGCGGGCTATATGAGGGTTCGATAAAAACATTTTTTCTTCGATCTAGCGTTTTTGTTTTTCGGTTTGTCTTCTGGTCTCATTGTACCCTGCTATTACCTATAGCAAATATTTCTCGGCATTGCATTTCAATTAATACGGTTCGAAGTGTCGCATATCGATCAATATTTCAAACTTGAGGACTACAGGAAGCTATATGTATTTTCATTCGGACGAGGCGCTTGCTGCTCCTGTAACCATCATCAGGATCAGCACAAGGACTGCTGTTGTAATCATTTTTTCTC
>JAQUQY010000073.1 GCA_028715865.1 Syntrophales bacterium | reverse complement strand
GCTCCCCCTGGCAAGTCTATGCCCAACTGGTGGATCTTTAAGGAAATAGCCAGACGGATGGGACATGATTGGGAATCAAACAGCGCGCGGGAAATATGGGACAACGAAGTATCAGTGCTTGCTCCTTCCATGGCGGGCATCAAATACGACAGGCTGGAAAATGATGGAATTCAATGGCCCGCGCCTAATGCGGAACATCCCGGGACCGCATTTCTCCACAAAGACCGCTTTACCAAAGGCCTGGGAACTCTGGAGCCTATCGATTGGATTCCTCCGGCGGAAGTGCCCGACGAGGACTACCCCTTTTTGTTGAGTACGGGCCGTCGCCTGTATCACTATCATACACGGACACAGACCGGACGAAGCGCGGGCATAAATGATCTCTTGAGTGAAGAAACAGCTGACATTTCTCAGACTGACGCAGAGAAGCTGGGCATTGTTCAGGGCGAAAGAATATCCGTTGCCTCACGGCGTGGTGAAGTGGTGGTAAAAGCCAACATAACCAGGCAGGTCCCGCCCGGACTTGTCTGGATGGCCTTTCATTTCCGGGAAGGGTGCGCCAACTGGCTGACTAATCCCGTCTATGATCCCATTACCATGACAGCAGAATACAAGGCCTGCGCTGTGCGTATCGCGAAACTGGTTTAAATTGCTACCGGCAATACAACCCTTGATTTCAGGGGTTGTATTGCCGGGACATATGCTGTAATTAGCATATGTTATTTTTTGATGCAAGATAGCCAGTCTTGAAAGATCTCCTTGTTGACCATGAGTTTGTCAAATTGACCCTCTAGCTCGCCCAGTTCAAATGTTTGAGGGAGAACGCATAATGACAGCCATGTCAGACAAACACATCCGGGCCTTTAGTGAACTGGCCTGGCGCTATCTAGAGAAAAGGTGAGCCGTTTTCCAAAGCCTCCTTCTCTTAAACCGAAAACCTCTACAGGCATATCAGTAACAGCGCTCTCTTGTGATTAATTTTCAGGTTCTTCGGCAGCGCGGGAAATTAAAAGAAAATACGGTTACAAGGAGACACTACAAACGGAATGGTCTTGGAACAGGCAAAAGCAAAACTGCAAGGGCTGGCGGACACACGCCACGTTTACGATCAGGAAATTACCGTCACCTGTAAAATTCTGACTCCCGAGGAAGCCATCGGCAATCCGCTTCACGACGATTATCCCATCCAGCTGGGAAAAGAAAGACTTATCGAAGCGGATTTTATGGGGAAAAAAGGGCAGGCATTTTCCGATGCCTACTTTAATTACAAAGGGTCCGTCCGGAGTATCCTTTCGCTCCGACTGGACACAAACGCCAGGCGGGCGATTTTTGTTTCCTCTTTAAACGCGATCCTGGCCGGACTCAATGAGATGCCCGAAGCCCTGCACTGCAAGAATGACGATCTGACGCGCTGTGGAGACTTTTTTTCGGATTTCATCCGCTCTCTTCCGCGGGAAGCGGAAAAGGTTCTGCTGGTTGGTTTGCAGCCGCGCCTTCTGGAAAGTTTAGCCGCGCAAAAGCAGGTGCGTGTCTGCGATCTCAACCCGGATAACATCGGCCTGTCGAAATGTGGCGTTTTTGTGGACGGGCCGGATCGTTTTCCCTACAACGCCCAATGGGCCGAAGTGATTTTCGCAACCGGAAGCACGGTGGTTAATGGAACGATCGATGAGATGATGATCGCGGGTAAGGACACATATTTCTATGGCGTGACCATCGCAGGCATCGCTCATCTGCTCGGATTAAAACATTTCTGCTACATCACCCAGGCAAGTTAAAAGCTCATGAAGGCGGATTATCAAGAGATTGATGAAGGCGAAGGCTACATTGGCTACCGGGAAGCCCGGCAGATAATCGAGAACCATATTCAGCCGCTAAAAGCCGAAATAGCAGCACTTAACCAGTGTGCGGGCCGGATTGTCGCCGCCGATCTTGTGGTCCGGATCAGCTATCCTTCACTTAATGTTTCTCTCAAAGACGGCTACGCCGTAAAATCAGCGGACGTAGCTCTCGCCTCCGCCCAAAATCCCAAAGTCCTCAAGATTCGTGGATTCGCGTTCGCGGGGCACGGATTTGATGGGAAGGTCGAAAGCGGCGGAGCTGTCTGCGTCTGCTCCGGCGCGCCAGTACCAGCGGGTGCGGATGCGGTGGTCGCTGCCGAATTCTGCGAGGCGCTTGAAAAGCAATGGCACTATTCCGATGCCATACTGACCAGCGGCGGCGCCTGGGGAAGCCACCGCGATCTTATCATCGATACGATGAACCGGCTGGGCTGGCAAAAATTGTTTCACTACGTTCGCATGGGGCCGGGGAAGGGCGTGGCTTTTGGCCTGTGGCGGAATCGGCCGTTCTTTTGTCTGCCCGGTGGGCCGTCGAGCAACCGGATGGCCTTTTTGCAACTGGCCCTGCCCGCGCCAACGCGCTAATATGTATTCCGGGAGGTAAACAATCTTTGCATAGGGGTGACATTATTTCGGTTCAGTTGCTCTGGAACGAAGGATCATTTCATTTTCCGGGCATGAAGGCAGAAATACCTTGACATGTATGCCAGAAATGACATAAACGTCGGTTGGCGCATGTTTAGAAAAATATAGGTTAGGAATAGCCTAAATAATGTGCCTTTAGGAGTCCGCATGCATTGAAATGAGAAGAATAATCCTGTATGATAAAATCCATATGTTAATTTTAACATAATATTAATTTCCTTCAGGAATTCCGGGAGGTAGGGTTAAGAAAGGGAAGAGATGCGGAAAATTATCCAAATAACAATTTCATTGTTGCTGTTGACACTTGTCATCCCATTTTCAGTTGCCGCTCAGGATAAAATAACTGTGGCTGTCGCCGGCAACTTTATTTCGGCCTTTAAGGAGATAGCCGCTGACTTCGAGAAACAATCGGGCATCGTCGTCCAGGCCACCTTTGCTTCAACGGGCAGCCTATACAGCCAGATCATAAACGGCGCTCCCTACGACCTCTTTCTCTCCGCCGACGAAAAGCGGCCGGGACTTTTGCGCGAGGAAGGTCTGGCCTATGAACCTTTTGTCTACGCCCGGGGCAGGGCAATCCTCTGGTCGTCAAACCAGAGTTTCTGCGCGAGTGAAGACTGGAAAGGAGCGCTGGCGGTCAGTACCGGAAGAATATCGCTGGCGAACCCGGTCACTGCCCCTTACGGAACTGTGGCGCTCGATGCGGTACGAAAGGCGGGATTTGAAAGCGCCCTGGAAAGCCGTTTCGTTACAGCCCAGACGGTTGCCCAGTCCTTTCAATATGCCTCAACAGGCGCTGTCGAGGCTGGCTTCTGCGCCCTCTCGGCGGTTGCCTCCGAGGAAGGACAAAAGGGATGTTACTACCACATTCCCGAAGCGGAACCGGTGATTCAGGCGGCCTGCATTATTGCAAAAACGAAAAATCGTAAAACGGTGGAACAATTTGCCGCCTTTCTCGTCTCCGGCGAAGCTTTGGAGATAAAAAAAACATTCGGATATGAATAGATGGATTACACGGCCCTCTACATCACCCTGAAACTGGCCATGATCACCACGGCTATCCTGGTTGTCCTGGCCGCCCCGGTGGCCTATTTCTTTGCCTATCACAAATTTCCAGGCAAGCCACTGGTGGAGGCTCTCCTCTACCTCCCTATCGCCCTCCCCCCCACGGTTATCGGCTTTTACATGGTCATGGTCATGGGACCGAAAGGATTTCTCGGCTCCTTCTGGAACTCTCTGACAGGAGCATCACTGCTGTTCACGTTCACGGGAATAACAATCGCGGCAATCCTCTACAGCCTTCCCTTCGCCATACAGCCCATGAAGGCGACCTTTCAGAAGCTCGATCACCGTCTTCTCGAAAACGCCGCCGTCCTGGGATTGTCCCCTATATCGGCCTTTTTCCGGGTTGTTATTCCCAACAGCACAAGCGGTATCATCGCTGCTGCTATACTGGTCTTTCTTCACAGTATCGGGGCCTTCGGTGTGCTCCTCATGGTAGGAGGCAGCATCCCCGGCGTTACCAAGGTTGCCTCTATCGCCATCTACGAAGCGGTGGAAATGATGGACTATCGCACCGCGGGACTAATGGCGTTGAGCTTCATCCCCGTCAGCTACCTTTTCCTCCTTCTGGTAAACAAACTCAACGAGGATTCATGACATGACATTATCCCTGTCCATCAAGAAAAAACTTGCCTTCTTCGATCTTGACATATCCTTTTCCTGTTCATCGGACAATATTTTCGTTCTTATAGGCCCTTCAGGGGGAGGAAAGACAACAACGATCCGAATGCTGGCGGGATTGGAGCAGCCCGACAGCGGAACTATTGCCTTCGGTGATGAAACATGGTTTGATTCTTCCCGCAGGATCAACCTGAAGCCTCAGAAAAGGCACCTCGGCTATGTATTTCAGGACTATTCTCTTTTTCCCAATCTTAACATCTATGAGAATGCCGCCTTCGCCGCCGTGGACCATAACGAAGTGAATGACCTTTTAGAGCTTTTTGGCATCAGCCATCTCAGGGACCGGAAACCCTTCATGGTCTCCGGCGGCGAACGCCAGCGGTGCGCCATCTGTCAGGCTTTGGCCCGCCGCCCCCGGCTTCTGCTCCTGGACGAACCATTCTCGGCGCTCGACGTAGCCTCTCGGAGGGACCTCCGGGAAGAGCTGAAATCATTGAAGGGAAACCTGTCCCTGCCCATTGTCTATGTTACCCACGATATTAATGAGGCCCTCTACCTGGCGGACGAGATACTGCCCATCGTTGATGGTGAAGAAGACCGGGACTGGATGCGGCGAACTATTACCGGAGCGGCTTCCCGTAAAGAGCCGCTAAAGGCCGCACGGGGACAGCGGCTGGCCCTGGCTCTCTAAAGAAAGGCGGAACCATGAACATCTGCACCTATTCCTACGAGGAGTACCTCCACCTGGTTAAATCCTTTCACGGCAGCATGGCGCCTGGCCTCATCATCGGAGGCTTCATCGTCGACCTTGCACTCAAGAATCTCCCTGAGGGAGATTTCTTCGATGCCATCTGCGAAACCCCCGTTTGCCTTCCCGATGCCGTGCAGATACTCACCCCCTGCACCATCGGCAACGGCTGGCTCACGGTGGTCAATATCGGGCGTTTTGCCGTCACCATGTACGAAAAATTCGGTGGTGAAGGCGTCCGGGTCTTTCTGGACACGAATAAACTGGAAGACTGGCCGGAGGTCCGCGACTGGTATCTCAAGAGAAAGAAAAAACAGGAACAAAATTCAGAACTGCTTCTGTCACAGATACGGGAAGCGGGTCACGGCCTGCTGGGCATGCAGTCCGTGCGGGTTGATCCCGACAGGATTCGCAGAAAAAAGATGGGGCCCGTGGGTATCTGCCCGGACTGCGGCGAGGCCTACCCGATACGGGACGGTAAACAGTGCCGGGACTGCGGGGGGGAAACACCTTATAAAGAGGTTATTCCCCTCAACAGAGTTGATCATTGAAGGCAGGCCGCCTTCACGCTCATAGGGGAACTTTTATTCCCTGTGAATTACCGTTCCCACAGGTTTTCCCTGCAGCGCCCCGGTGAGATTTCCCTGCTCAAGGCCGTTAATCACCTGAATTCTTTCAAGGACTTCGCTGTTCTGAAGGATCTCCAAGCATGAACGTTCGATTATCAGGTCTTCAAGGTCCATTTCCAGAAGTTCCCTCGCGCCGATTTCTGGAATGAAAGCGGCTTTTTTGTTTTTCTTTGGATCATCGGTGTGGAGTCCTTTTTCATCCTTGACAAAAATGCAGCTTCTTGCGCCTATCAAATCAGCTATTACTGCTGTGCCAACGTCGGTGCGGTGGATGGGAATACGCCCACCGGGATGAGGCAGGGCAAAATAATCATATGGCGGCATACCGTGCATGACAGGTATACAGCCCTGGGCGAAGTAAAGGGACAGTTTTGTAACCTCGTCATGGCCGATTTTGAGACCCCCCCAGGGACTTAAGAGCGTTGAAAGCAGCAGGGCATTCTGTTCAGAAACGGAACTGCCGAATTTAGCTATGATGCCAATCGGCATCCCCAACTCCAGGCCGATTGCGTAAATGTGGCGACTCCTCGTTCCTCCGCCCGTGGTAAGCAATATCTTGTGAGTCTTTGAACATGCCACTATTTCTTCAACAATGGAAGGCAGCGCTTTTTTGCCCCTGTCACAGATGGATTGACCTCCTATCTTGACAATATTCACATCAGGGAAAAGCCTCTTCTGGGGGGCGACGCTAAGGTTCTTCATGAATGTTTTGCCCACAAGGCTTTCCCCCATAAGCCTGCTTTTTACATGCAACCGCTTTCCGTCTCGTTCTCTTTTCAGAGCCATCGCCTGTTATCCGTCCCTTCAGTCTTTGACTTCGACTTCTTCGTCCTTATCCTCTCTCTTGACTTTAAGAAGTACCAGTTCCGCACCCACAGCACCGGCAATTTCCTCGAGTTCCTTTTTTCTCAAGTGATCCCCATAGAAGGTAATGTCAACTCCGGCGACGGCCACAAGCCTGAATCGTGGTTTTCTTTCCTTCGCCCCCACCTTTGCCCTTTCACGATAAAATATTTTCCCAGCCATTATCACACCTCCTTCTTTTATGTGTCTATTTTTTCCTTTTCTCCCCCAAGCTTTCCCAAAAGCCTGGGCCCACTGGAGTAACGGGCAGAACGGCCTCGTGACCCCACAGCCTGGGCCTGAGCCAACCTTTTGTTCGCACCCTGTCATCAGGGAGCGGTCCGCAGCCGTCCCGGTCGAGAGGCGCCAGTCGAATGTTTTTCTCTTCGAGCCTGGAAACCAATACCGGATCGGGAAAGTCCCGCAGGCTTGAAAACTCTATAAAGCGTCCATGCCAGCCTGATGCGGTAAGTCCAACCGCGGCGGCCGCGCCGATAATTCCACCGTTCGTGCCTCCGTGGCCCGACAGATGAACTCCGCCGGCAGCCCTCATGGCATCGGCCTGGCTTACAATCTTAAGCGTGCATTGACGTCCGAATAACTGCAACGACTGCATGGCCGGGTCGCTCTCACGAACAAGGCAAAGGCCGGGATCGCTTCCGGGGATGGCTTCCGCCTCAATATAGTCAGCCGCCAGCTTCAGCAGAATCTCCGCAAATGCCGGGTCGGGACAATCAACCACCAAGCAGGCGGAACTGTTGTGGGACGTGTAAGGAATGGCCGGATCCACCAGAAGCTGCTGGCGAACGACACCCCACAGAAAGCATTCCTTT
>JAQUQY010000072.1 GCA_028715865.1 Syntrophales bacterium | reverse complement strand
TGAAAGACTTTAGATCCACATTTGCCGCGTCGAGAAAGGCAGCCGCCAGCTCCAAAGCCTCCATGGAAAGGTATCCGTTTGTTACGAATAAATTGAGCATCCCCTTGCTTCTGGCCTGCAGGGCGATGTCACGGGCGAACTCAAAAAAAATCGTTGGTTCCGTGTAGGTGTAGGCGATGCTTTTCGAGCCGCTTTTGAGGGCTTGACGGATGATGTCTTCAGGCGCGCGGTCACGGCCTGAAATGATTCCTTCTTCCCTGGGCATCTGGGATATTTCGTGGTTCTGACAGAAGAAACACCTGAAGTTGCATCCGGGGGAAGCAAGGGAAAAGGAACGGGAGCCGGGAAGGACGTGAAAGAAGGGTTTCTTCTCGATGGGATCTATGTTTTCGGCAACCACTGTTCCGTAGACCAGGCTATAGAGACAGCCTTCCCGGTTTTCCCTGGCCCCGCAGATTCCCCTTTTCTCCGTTTCTATGGAACATCTGTGGGCGCAAAGCACGCAGCGGACGCGCCTATGCGGAAGCTCTTCAAATAGTAGCGCCTTTTTCACAGGAGGAGACCGCCTTTTGTTTTGCAGGCAGTGCCGGCGACGCGGCTGTTTCCCCCCATACCCGCCGGGACTTCCTCTCCAAGCTTTTCTTCTATGGTCCTGTGGGTGTAGATAACGGGGAAGGACAGGGCGGCGAATGAACCGAAGGGGTTGTTTGTCATGGGAATTCTTCGCTCCAGTTCTTCTGCGCGGGGATACCATGGCAGCGGGAAAAAAATAACGCTTCCCCATTCCATGGGGACGCTGGAAAGAGTGTCCCTGGTCATGCGCATGGTTTCAAAAATGCCCAGAGAACTTGAGGGCCTTTCGGGAAGAGCGAAATTTCTGAGGTAATGGGCGGAAAGAGAGATCCTGTTGAAGAGGCCGAGGCAAACCATGCCGCGACTTACTCTAACGGCTTCACTGATGGCCGCCCGTGGGTCACTCGTCGATTCCAGAGACGTTATAAGGGTTACAATGTCAAATTCATTGTCGGAAAAGGGCAGATCTTCATAGTCGCCGACATGAAGGTCGGCGCCCTTGCCCATTCTTTCACGCGCGTGATCCAGAATGGTTCGGGATGTCTCTATTCCTGTCACCAGACACCCCATCCTTTTGAAGAGGGCTAGCCAATGGCCCGTTTTACATCCCACATCCAGAAGGCGCTGTCCCCCTGCCGGGCGGATCAGCGTTGACAAGAGTTCAGCCATTCTTCTTTTTACGTAGATCCCCACAGGGGAGGCGAGCCAGTTTTCATACGAAATGATGTTACCATTGTTGCCGCGCGTGCCGCGGGTCATAGCAATCACTTCCTATCCGCCGATTGATGACATGGTTCTCACGCATTTCTTCCGGGCTCCCTTCTGGTGATAGTCCTGGTGGCCCCTGGGTTTCATGGTGATTACCCGTTCAATAAGCTCTTTAAGGTGTGAATCGGTACAGCCCGTCCTCAGGGATGTTTTCATGTCTATTTCAGACTCGTCGGAAAGAAGGCAGGCCCGCAGTCGCCCGTCAGCGGTGAGGCGAAGCCTGTTGCAGGAACTGCAGAACTGATGGCTCATCGCGCTTATGAATCCCACTTCGCCCAGCCCGCCATCTATTCTGAAAATACGGGCAGGTCCGCCGTTTCCGGCCTGAGCGTCTTCCCGTGGAATCAGGCTGCAGCGGCGGGCCACTTCGCTCCTGATTGTGTCGTTAGAGAGGTGCTGGAAATCATTATTATCCATGTTTTCACCGATGGGCATATACTCAATGAACCTTACCTGGTAGGGGTTATCCCTGGCCAGGCTCGCGAACCCTTCGATTTCTCCGTCATTGAATCCCTTGATAACGACCACGTTGATTTTGATTGGAGAAAATCCCGCCTGCCTGGACTTTTCGATTCCCCTCAGGACCTTGTGGACATCGCCGCCTCTCGTTATGGCCCGGTATTTATCGGGTATCAGAGAATCAAGGCTTATGTTGATCCGCCTGATTCCCGCCTCGTAAAGGGGTTCGGCCAGCTTCTCCAGGATTATTCCATTAGTTGTAAGGCTGATGTCGCTAAGGCCATCAACGTCTCCAAGGGCCGACAGAAATTCCACAACGCCGCTTCGTACGAGCGGTTCTCCCCCTGTTACTCGGACCTTTGTAATTCCCTTCTGGACGGCGATTCTGACGATTCTTAATATTTCCTCGTAGCGCAGTATGTCGTTATGCCCGAGGTTTGAAACACCCTCTTTGGGCATGCAGTAGACGCAACGCAGGTTGCAGCGGTCTGTTATTGATATTCGAAGATAATTTATTTCTCTCTGAAAGGCGTCTATCATCCGGTTGCTCTCTTTTCTCTTCAGATTGCGGCACCGCGTCAGAATCTACCACAAGCTAGAGCTGATGGCAAGAAGGTGGACGCGGGGGGGGATTATTCCGGAAAATCTTCATTTTTTACGTGTCCTGCCAGGGGAAGTTATAAAGTGTTGCAAAATACAATCCGGGAGCTTAAACTTTGACATATGCCGATACCAAATCCATGAAGGGCTTAACATGATGGACCGCAAAAATCTGAGGCCGGGGCAACAGGCGGATGTCGTAGTCAAAGTCGATGAAACGGCTGAAATAATCGATGTTAGGCAAACCCTGTTATACGATGTTGTCGGCGACAGGATTGTCTTTGCCCAGACAAGTCGACCCCTGTCGGAAAGACATTTGGGTTCGAAACTGCTGATTACGGTGATAGAAAGGGGTCAGCAGAAGCCGGTCCGCTATGGCTTTTCTGCCCGTGTTGTTGATATTCTTAAGGATTACCAGCTAGCTTCCATGGAGAGTGTGGAAGCCATTGAGGCGGACCTTGAGGGAGCCCCCGCTGAATTTAACCTGCGCATGCACTTCAGGGTTACGCCCACGTTAGACAGCGGTTTGTACCTGAGCCTTGAAGGCGAAAAGGTCAGTATAATGGACATATCTCTTGGCGGCGCCCGTATTCTTCTGCAGGACCAGTATGATTATAATCCAGGCGCCTTGATCAAAGCGTCGCTGACAATTGACGGGACGAATCATAATCTGGAGGTCCGGGTGCTTCGGATATGGCAGGAAGTTTCGGCGGTTTCGTCAAGGAGATCAGATGCCAGGTGGTTTATGACTGTGAAATTCAATCACATGGAGAAAGAAACAGAACGCCGGCTGTCCGCCAAGGTCATGAAAATCGAGAGAATCCTGAGGCAAAGGGAACTTGATCCACGGTCTGACGCTGTAACGGGTGCTTCGGAAGGGCCGCCGCCCGAACCGGGGTTTTAAGCCTTACGAAACCGACATGGCGTCACGTTGGGAGGGAAGGCGGAATCAGGGTGATCTTCGATCCTTGCCCACCGGCGCGATATAGTTGCGCCGGTTCAGCCGGTAGCAGCTGCCTTCGTGTTTTTTGGCGAAGGATTTCATTTCAGAAGCGATTTCCGTAAGTTCACCGTAGTGAGAAAAATCAGTTCCGTCGGCGCAGACCACGCCGATTGAAACGGAAATGAACGGGAAAGTCTGCTCCAGGCCCGCGCGGTCATAGGCCTTTATAAAACCTGCCTTTCGGTGTTCGGGGTCGTAAAAGGTGGGGATAATGCGGTTAAAGGCCTCAATAATCTCTTCGCATACCGGTTCCATGACGTCAACGTCAGTGAGACAAAGAAAATCATCTCCGCCTATGTGGCCTACAAAACTGTTGCGAGGCTGCCTGTTTTTCGTGATGTTTAGAATGAGGCGTCCCGTAATCCTTATGACGTCGTCACCGCGGCTGAAGCCATAGGTGTCATTGTAAGGTTTAAAGTAATCCAGGTCAGCGTAGCCCAGGGCGAAGGATTCTCCCTCATCCAGCCTCCTCTGGATCTGGCGGTTTATGGAAATATTTCCCGGAAGGCGTGTAAGGGGGTTGACCTCCACGATACGCCTGGATCGAAGACCGCAAAGATTAACTTTGATTATAATTTCCTCTTCGATATCCTTTCTCCATATGTAATCGTCAACCCGCACTTTATTCCAGTCGGGAACGTGATCGGGATCGTCAAGAATGGCAAGCACCGGCAGACCCGAAAAAAGGGGGTCGTCCTTGATCATGTTCAGAAGGGGTACTATTTCGGGGTCGGCCGCGATATCTACAATGAGAATGGAGGGAATTTCGCTGTATATTGCATCAAGGACCAGGTGGAACTTTTTGAAGGCCAATGTATCCCACTGTTTTCTCAGTATTTCAGTTAGTATGTGGGAAGTGGCCGGATCGGGCGATACAATCAGTATGCTTCTTGACATTCCTTCTCCCCCGCTTCTTCTGAGGCGGTTTCCTCCAGAATATTGAATATTTCCATGACATCATCGTCTGAGAGGCCCAGAAGTTCCCAGGAGGAGGGGCGAATCTCCGGTACCCGGGTATAGTTATCACCGACGGTTCCCTTTGCCCTGACAAGCGCGTCCGAGACGTGTACAATAGCCGTTTCAAGTGAGGCCTGCCGCGACAGATGAGGTTGATGGTGGAAGCCTATGGCTTCCACGAGATTTATAGGGAATCTCCATTTCATGGCAAGCCAGGAACCGACGTCGGCGTGGGTGGCGTCAAAATGAATTTTCTCCGCCTCGTGCTGCGTGATGCCCTTTTCCCGGGCCAGCGCGGAAGCATTGTCGAATTGGGTGGGGTAGTGGAGCAACAGGATAACCTTTCCGATATCATGCAGCAGGCCGCATACGGAAACTTCCTCCGGTTCCTTGATGCCTTTTTTCTGAGCGATCCACCTGGAAACCGTGGCGCATCCCATGGAATGCTCCCATAAGCCCACGATATGTTTCTGCATCAAGTCGAAGACTGAAACGCCGAGAAGGAGTCCCCTGATGACATTTAAACCAAGGAGCATTACGGCGTGAGAAATAGAGGAAATCCTGTTAGGGAATCCGTAGGCCGCGGAATTTACCATCTTGAGAATTTTGCTGGTCAGGGCCGGATCGCTGGAAATGAACGAACCCAGTTCGTTAACGGACAGCCTGGAATTTTCCAGCATGGATGATATCTGTTTAAGGGTGGAGGGAACTGTTGGCAGGGCGCTTATGGACTCAACCTTGGCCCTGAGCTCGCCTGTTTCAGGGATTTCAGTCATAAAGTTTTTCGATGTGCTCACTCAGTATTTTTTTAACACGCATCATTACAGGACTATCATCGTGATTTCTGAACCGGTTTTCCACAAGAGCCATGGCCTCATCCCGCGGTATCGGCTGTTCAGATTTTCCCTCGATGAAAACATTGTCTATCCCCATGGATTCTATCCGTGATATGGCGCTTTCCGTCAGAACAGCCCCTTCATTGAGAAACACCATGGTTCCGCGGAGTACAGGTTTGGCCAGAACCATGCCGGGCTGCAGTTCTTGAGGGGCTGCTTTTCTCATTTCTCTTTTTCCTTGCCACAGGCGCGATGCCTGAGTCTATCAGAAGAAACAAACATTTTTTATTAATATCGGCCGAAGTCGTAGTTAGCTTTACTCTGTCAGAATGGCAAGCACTTTTTTAATGGGTTTACCCGTCATCAGAGAGCCCCGCTTGTCCCAAGCAGCCATGTGGCAATGCTGAAATAGATTATTATGCCGCCCACATCGGCGATGGAGGTTATAAGGGGCGCGCTTGCCGTCGCGGGGTCCATGTTGAAACGAGTCAGCATAAAAGGCAGGAGGCATCCCACCAGGCTGCCAAAGATAACCACCGCCAGCATGGTCATGGCCACCACCAAAGCAACTTCGGGCTCCGATCTGAATACCCCGATCAAAGAAACGGCAAAAGCCATTCCCGCTCCCAGGAAAAGGGCGATTCCCGCTTCCCTGCCCAGGAGGGAGAGCCAGTCTTTTGTTTTAACATCACCCGTGGCAAGGGCTCTGACCATAAGAGTGGCTGACTGTGCTCCCGCGTTGCCGCCGCTGGCGATGAGCAGGGGGAGGAAGAAAACAAGGGCCACTACCGCCTTGATTGTGTCCTCGAAATAGGCGATTCCCGCTCCGGAAAGAAGGTTAACGAATACAAGCCCCAGCAGCCATGGAAGGCGCTTCTGGACAAGAAGCCAGTACCCCGCTTTCCTGAAGCTTGTTTCGGTCAGCTTTTCGCCCAAGCCGGAAATGGATCCCATGCGGTGAAAATCTTCCGTTGCCTCCTCTTCGATAATATCCTGCACGTCATCGAAGGTGACGATACCCACCAGCTTGTCGTCTCCATTGATTATGGGCATTGCTATCAGGTCATATTTCGCCATGACTTCAGCCACATCTTCGTCACTGTCCGTGGCGCGCCCGTATATGGGATCGCTGATCATTATATCTTTTACAAGCGAATTAGGCGTGGCCATAACCAGCTGCCTCAATGACACGGCCCCAAGCAGTTTTCTCTGGTGATCGATCACGTATGAATTGTAGATGGTTTCACGATCAGGGGCCTCCCTCCGAAGTTTCTCCAGAGCCCCGGCGGCAGTCAGGTGCGGTTCAAGGGTGCAGTAATCCGAAGTCATTACGGCGCCGGCGGTTCCCTCAGGGTAGGAGGCCAGCTTGAAGATATCCTCACGCTCGACCTGGGCGAGGGCGGGCAGTATGTCATTCTGCTGTTCCGGAGTGAGCCGGTTGTATAGATCGGCCCTCTCGTCGTGGGACATTGCGCCGATTATCGACGCCAGTTCCTGGCGGCTCATTATGCCTGCCATGCGGGCTTCGAAACGTGCCGGAATATAATTAAATATTTGTACCTGCCTGTCCGCGTCCAGAACTCTTATGAATGAACAGGCCTGTTCCGGAGAATAGGACTCCAGTATCTGGGACGCGTCGGCGGGATGAACGTAAGAAAAGAAGTCCCGCAGAGACTCGTTGTCGCCGGCCTCGAGATATTCGTTAAGGCGCGTCGCGAGGAGTTCCCTGCTCTTGCTGTCTCCGGCAAGAGCCGCGTCTAGAAGTGTTTTTAATTCAAGAAGAATGGTGTCCGGCATGATCCACCTCGTTTAATAACCGCCCGTGATGGGCGGTTAAAGGCGGATCATCAAGCGTCAGGAGACGCCATATTCCGGAAGGTTAACCGGTCTCGCGGGCAATGATTGCGCGACTTCGGCGGCGGTTAACGCGTCGCCGAAACGCTTGATTTCCGGGCATTTACTACTCGGAAGGTCCATAATATTGTTTTTTCCTCGGTTAATAAGTGATTCCTTGTGAAAAATTAAACAATCCTGACAATG
>JAQUQY010000071.1 GCA_028715865.1 Syntrophales bacterium | reverse complement strand
AGGGGTCGAAGCTGATTTTTAACACGGACGTGTTCTGCTTCGCCGACCCGTTCTACAACAAACCGCTCCCGGAGAGGATTCTCCATCCCCGGCGCATCTATGAAGGAGTGCGTGAAGGAGTGGAACACGGGGGAAACAAGAGCGGCATCCCCACTGTTAACGGATGTATCGTATTTGACGACCGGTACCTGGGAAAACCTATGGTGTACTGCGGAACGGGGGGAATAATGCCCTCCCGAATCAGGGGCGAGCCCTCCCATATAAAGAAAATTGTTCCCGGCGACGTCATTGTCATGACGGGGGGGCGTATAGGCAAGGACGGCATTCACGGGGCGACTTTTTCGTCTGAGGAGCTCCATGAAGGGTCTCCCGTAACAGCTGTTCAGATCGGCGATCCCATAACCCAGAAAAAGATGACAGACTTTCTCCTGGTGGCACGCGACAGGGGCTACTACCGGGCCATCACCGACAACGGAGCGGGAGGCCTTTCCTCCTCGGTGGGTGAGATGGCAACCCTTTCCGGCGGCTGTGATCTCGACCTGTCCCTGGCGCCACTTAAGTACCCAGGCCTGCAGCCCTGGGAAATCCTGATATCCGAAGCCCAGGAGCGCATGAGCCTCGCGGTCCCTCCGGACATGGTGGCGCCATTGATGGAGCTGGCACGGCGCATGGATGTGGAGGCCACAGCGCTTGGAACATTTAACGATTCAGGCATGTTTCACATACGCTTCGGCGGGCGCACTGTAGCTTTCCTTGACATGGAGTTTCTTCACGATGGACTGCCGCCCATGCGGCTTGAAGCCAGGTGGAGGAGGCCGCGTAACGAAGAACCGGACTTTCCCGAACCCGATGACATGGGTATCGCCCTCAAGGCCATGCTTTCACGCCTGAATATATGCAGCAAAGAGTCCGTTGTGAGTCAGTACGATCACGAGGTCCAGGGAGGAAGCGTGGTGAAACCTCTCGTTGGCGCCGCCAATGACGGCCCCAGCGACGCCGCGGTGATACGGCCGCTTCTTCATTCCTTTGAAGGCATTGTGGTGGCCAACGGCATCTGCCCACGCTACGGCGACATTGACACATACCATATGACGGCCTGTGCCATCGATGAGGCGGTTCGCAATGCTATTGCCGTGGGCGGTTCGCTGAAGCGTATGGCGGGAATCGACAATTTCTGCTGGTGCGACCCCGTTGAGTCGCCTAAAACCCCCGACGGGCGCTACAAGCTTGCCCAACTCGTGAGAGCCAACCAGGCCCTGTATGACTACACACTCATATACGGGGTTCCCTGCATATCCGGCAAGGACAGCATGAAGAACGACTACATCATAGGGGGTACCAGGATATCCATTCCGCCGACCCTTCTTTTTTCCGTCCTCGGCAAAATCGATGACGTAAGGAAGGCTGTGACCATGGATGCGAAGAGCCCGGGCGATCTCGTATACGTTTTAGGTGAGACTCGTCACGAGCTGGGGGGATCGGAATGGTTTGCCCTCCACGGACATGTGGGTGACAGCGTGCCCCAGGTGCACGGAGAGCAGGCGAAGGCCCTTTACAATGCCCTCAGCGAGGCTGTTGCGGCGGGACTGCCGGCTTCATGCCACGACTGTTCCGACGGAGGCCTCGCCGTGGCCCTTGCTGAAACGGCATTCGCCGGAGATCTGGGAATGGAAGTTGACCTGTCACAGGTGCCGTCGACGGGAATAAAACGCGACGACTACCTGCTCTTCTCGGAAACCCAGAGCCGGTTCGTTGTCACCGTTAAGCCGGTAAACAGGGATTCTTTCGAAGCCGCTATGGCGGGAAACATTTTCGCCCGGATCGGCATGGTTAACGATAGCGGGCTTTTCGTTATCCGGGGAATTGGAGGAAATGAAATCATTCGTGAGCATGTCAGAGATCTGAAGGAAGCCTGGCGTCGCCCACTTGATTTTTAGAGAAAGCGCATTGAATGGTCTGTTATGTGTGAAAAAGCCAACTCAAAGGCAGTGCAGGGGAAATTTTGAGCCATGAATAAAAGGGTGCGATCCATAATTATTACAGGAAACGGAACAAACTGCGAGATGGAAATGGCTCATGCCTGCCGCCTTGGCGGGTCCGAGGTAGTCGACATAGTTCATATAAGCGAGATCCTCTACGGGGAGCGGCGTCTCGATGATTACGATTTTCTCAATCTTCCAGGCGGGTTTCTTGACGGAGATGATCTCGGTTCCGCAAAGGCCGGCGCTAACAGGATCATTCACGCCACCGTGGCGGGTGGAAGGGAACGGCTACTGGACCAGCTTCTCCGGTTCATAGGTCAGGGAAAGCTTGTGCTGGGAGTCTGCAACGGTTTTCAGCTCATGGTCAAGCTTGGTTTGCTGCCCGCCTTTGACGGGAACTATACCCGTCAGGAAACGACACTTAGCTTTAATAATTCGGGGCGCTTCGAGGACCGCTGGGTCTATCTGAAGGTGTCCCCCGATTCTCCCTGTGTTTTTACTCGTGGATTGGCTGGCATGTATCTTCCGGTCAGGAATGGGGAGGGCAGGTTTATTCCCGGCAACGAAGAAATCATGGAGAGATTGCGGCGACAGGGCCAGGTTGTCATGCGCTACAGCGACAAGGGATATGCTGGGACTACCATGGATTATCCCCTTAATCCGAGCGGTTCAGTTGATGGCGTGGCGGGCATCTGCGACGAAAGTGGACGGGTTTTCGGCCTGATGCCCCATCCTGAGGCTTATCTCCACCGTGTCAATCATCCCCGATGGACCAGGGAGGAGCTGCCAGAGGAAGGTATGGGCGTGGCAATTTTTCGTAAGGCCGTGGATTTCATACGAAAAGAACTGTAAAGACTTTCGCGAAGCAATAAAAATTACACAACTTTTACAGGGTCACTTCCGGTACTTTACTATAAAGCGGTTGCAACTGCCGGCTCATTCGTTTACTTACAAAAGTGCCCTTTTCCGTGAATAAGGCGGTAACCGTAATGAAACAAGTATTAATAGCTGCAGGAGACCGGTGCGACAAGAAGGAGAAAAAGCACAGATGAAGATAATTGAAGAGGCATTGAAAAAGGGCGATAAAACATTGTCGGAAAATGAATCCAAGCTGTTCCTGGCCGAATACGGCATACCGATTACGAAGGAGATTGTAGTTTCAAACATGGATGAGGCTGTAAAGGCCTCCGGGGAGATAGGCTATCCCGTTGTTCTCAAGGCGTCAGGATCCAGCTTCGCCCACAAGACCGAACTGAATCTGATCGAGCTGGATCTGAGAACCGACAGGGAAGTACGTGAAGCATTCAAGAGACTGACAGGGAACCCCGATGCCGCCGTTAATAAAGTGCTGGTTCAGCAGATGGTAAAGGGCGATCGCGAACTGGTGGTGGGTCTAACCCGGGATCCCCAGTTCGGGCCCTGCGTAATGTTCGGCCTGGGCGGAATCTTTACGGAGATTATGGAGGATGTTACCTTCCGTGTCGCCCCCCTCTCCCGTTGGGACGCCAATGACATGATGGAAGATATTCGGGCAAAGAAGATACTTGGCGCCTTCAGGGGCAAACCCGCGGTGGACAGGGACATGCTTGCCGATATACTTATAGCTGTTGGGAAGATCGGGCTGGATTGCGACGCGGTGAAGGAAATCGATATAAATCCCCTGAAAATTCTCGACGGCAAGCCCATCGCCGTTGACGCCCTGGTGGTACTCGTTTGAAAAATACTGTTGTTTGCGCTAAATACTAATCATTAGAAATATTAAGCCATTACAAAATGCCCTTTCTCCCGATCGACCTCTCTATTATGCCGTCCATAACGCCCTCGTACCAGCAGCCCCAGGGAAAGGGGTCAAGGAATCCACAGTGACCGCCATAACGCTGTATGGAAAGCTTAAGGTTGTTAATGCCGTCGAGTTTTTCAATGTCGTCAACGGGTATGACCGGATCGTCCCGGGAAGCGATGATGGTGGACGGAACAGCGATGTCCCCCAGTGTTTCCCTGCCCAGAGTGTAACGGTTGAAATAATCCCTGTATCCATCGAAACCGGAGTAGCGGTCGATAATCCTTTCCGTCAGCTCAAGCGTGCTTCTGATCCGGAGCATATCATCAAATTGGTAGAGATGGGGGAATATAAGCTGTTTTCGACGCAGTGACCGTTTCCATTTGCGCAGGAAATAATGCCGGTATAAGGGAATTCTGTCTATGATGAGTGTGGATCGGTATGGGTCGATCAGCGGCGACACGCAGATGACGTGGCGAAGATTGCCCCCGGGGACGCCGTTTAGTCGCATGGCGATTCTCAAGGCAAAATTGCCTCCCAGCGAGAAACCGATGATGAAAAAGGGAAGGTCCGGAGAAAGGCGGGAGGCGTTGAGAACCGCCGCGGCCGTTTCTTCGATAAGTGTCCCGTTGAAGAGCCCCTCGTTGAGATGATGGTTATCGCCGTGGTCTCTAAGGTTGAGGCGGAATATTTCGCAGCCCTTCCGGTACAGATATCGCCCCGCGTGAAGTACGTAGGTTGAGTTGGAGCTTCCTTCCCATCCGTGAATGATCAGCACAAACGCCTTTGCTTTTTTGTTTGGCAAGGTGGTGTGACGCCCCGACAGCCGGACGCCGTTGCCACCGTCGAGAATGATATTAATGGCACGATCCGCCATTTCATTTTTCCCCAGAGCCCTCAGCCTGAGACTTGCGAAGATGCTCTGAAGATGAGGATTGCGGGCCCATGGCCCTGGGCTGAAAGTAGGAGTAAATTGTTCGTGATTCATGCCGTTGCGTCTCATAAGTCTTAGCGCACCACTATCGCCATGAGCGATGTCATGTCAAGGCGAAAATAGTATTTCCATGCTACGGTTTCAGCGGCATCCGAAATCCCATTAACTGGTTGACACCGCACATTGATGGGATTATTGTTTTGGCGGAATCTAAGCGAGTGACAATATCTGTCGGTCCTGTTTCTTATACGTTTCCAGGTAGTGCGAATACGACCAAAAAAAGGGTTTCCATGAAAAGGTTTTTTAAGCCCCACTCCGTCGCCATTATTGGGGCTAGTGATCGTGACGGTTCTCTGGGCTCACATCTGACGCGGAATCTTCTTTTCGGGTATGCGGGAGCGATCTATCCCGTTAATCCAAACTATTCTGAAATTCAGGGGCTTCCCTGTTATCCCTCGGCGGAATCGATTCCCGGTCCAGTGGATCTGGCCATAATTATAATTCCGGCCCCCTTTGTGCCTGACGCACTGGAGGCATGCGGTCGCAAGAATATCTACCGTGTAATTATTCAGAGCGCAGGCTTTTCTGAGGTGGGACAGGAGGGACGGGTTCTCCAGGAACGGTGTACCGCCATTGCCCGCTCCGCGGACATCCGGATATGGGGCCCCAATTGCATGGGCATAGTCGACATACCGCGTAAACAGTTTTTCACCTTCATGAATCCCGTTGTATACAGGGATGGGCTGATACCGGGGCGGATATCCCTTATCGTTCAGAGCGGTATGCTGTCGGCCGGGTTTCTTGCCGACCTGATGAGCGAACGGCACATAGGTGTTGGGAAGGCCTGTTCCATAGGGAATAAATCGGACGTCGACGAATGTGACGTCCTGGAATATCTTCTCGAGGATAGTGAAACTGAAGCCATAGGCCTATATCTGGAATCTTTTTCCAGGGGACGGCGGTTTGTCGAAATAGTAGAGAGATCTGAAAAGCCCGTTGTTTTGTTAAGGGGAGGCAAGAGTGAGACGGGCGCGAAGGCAGCCCTTAGCCACACATCAAGCCTGGCAGGCAACGCGCGCCTCCAGGAAAAACTCCTTGAAGGGGCGGGTGTAACCATTGCCCGTGATTTTCAGCAAATGATAGAGCTGACCCGTGCTCTTGCTATGATACCGGGAACTCCGTCCCGTTGCCGCACCGCAATTATTACCTTCAGTGGGGGGGCGGGAATTCTTTCCTGCGATCTCCTTGAGGAGCAGGGACTGAGAATAGCCGAATTTTCGGCAGAAACGATGGAGAGCCTTAAACAGATATTTCCCGCCTGGATGCCTGCGTCAAACCCGGTGGATCTTTTCCCCGCCTTCGGTACGAGAGGCCCCCTGGAAGCCTACCGGTACGCCTTTGATGCCATTGTGAGGGATCCCGCCGTGGACGCCATATTCCTGCACTATATCGTTGGATTCTACGGGCATTTCATTGATATGCGGGAAATGAAAGAAGCCGCTGACCGTGAAGGAAAGTCCCTGATCCTGTGGGGCATAGGACTTAGCGAAGAAACAAGGGCGTTGCGCCGGGAAGCGGAAAAAAACGGTATTCCCGCGCATGGAGAGGTGGCAAGGGCCGTGGAATGTCTGGCCGCTGCCTCCCGATATGAAAAGAGAAAACAAAAAACCCTGAAAGCCGGCCCCCTTTAGTTCAGTTTGCCGGGTGGGGTGAACAGGAGGCTTAAATGAAAGTTTTGGCACTTAATTCAAGTACGCGCTCGGACGATCAGAGCAAGACGGCGATGATGCTGGCCAGCCTGGTGAATGGGATGCGGGAGGCAGGGGCCGATGTGGAAAAAATCAACCTGAGAGATAAAAAAATAAACTTCTGCGTATGCTGCTATAGATGCATGACGACGTCGCCAGGATCTTGTTTTCACAAGGACGACATGTCCATGGAGCTATTTCCGAAATGGCTTGAATCGGATCTGTGCGTCTATGGTACGCCTCTTTTTTACCATACTGTCAACGCTCCCATGAAAGCTTTCCTGGAAAGGACCTTCCCCGTCTGTGAGCCCTATCTGTACGAGAAGGAAGGGCGATGGCATCATCCTTTGAGGAACCCCCCCCCGGCGGCGGTATTTCTTTCCGTATGCGGTTTCCCGGCCATGTCCGCCTTCGAGGCTCTGTCCGGCTACTTGAAATTCCTCTATGGTGGCAGCAGCCATCTGTGGGCAGAAATATACAGGGATGGAGCCGAGGGCATGGTTAGCAACCCCAGAAAATACAAAGAGATCCTGGAGGCGACTCAGCAGGCGGGCCGGGAGCTTGTTAAGAATCATGGCGTGTCTCAAGAGACCATGTCGGTAATCACCCAGCCCCTGGGTTCCGATATTGCCATGATGGCCGAGGTGGCCAATTCAGCATGGCAGACCTGCATCGACGAGGGGATAACACTCCCCCAGTTTCAGAAGCGGCAGATGATACCCCGGCCCCTGACTGTAAGGGCTTTCGCGGGGATAATGCGTATGGGTTTCAACGAAGCCCGGGCGGCTGACATGGATGCCGTCATCCAGTTTGTTTTTTCCGG
>JAQUQY010000070.1:757-7323 GCA_028715865.1 Syntrophales bacterium | reverse complement strand
GCTTCCTTGTAGCGCCGCATAATGCTTTCTTTAAGTTCTTCGAGGCCTTCGCCAAGCCGCACATCGTAACCGGCGCGCGCTACCATCTCCCTGTCCAGGGAGACCAGGCCGTCTGTTTCCAGGTCCATAAGAGCCTTGTGAAAAAGCTTCTGGGGTATTCGAGTTCCCAGCGATATCCTCAGCTCCTCTTTGGCAAGCCCCTTTTTCAATGGATAGCGTTCATGATATCTGTTGATTATGTCAAGCATCTTCTTCGTCAGGTCCTCATATGTTTCCCAGGCGATTGCTCTGCGGTCCTCCTTGTCGGCGAGCAGCGCCTTTTTCCTGGACAGCATTTCTTCCATGAGGTTCTGCTGCTCCGCAAGAGGAATGCCAGTGCGGATGGCCAGCCGGTTCAGCGATATTCCCTCCAGCCCCGCGCGCCTGAGGATAGTTTCAGTTTTTTCGATAGAGCTTCCTGTGTGAAGCCTTTTCATCTCGCCGATTCCCGGGTGTACCGCCTGTCCGGAGGTGGAAGAAAAACGTTTTACCTTCCTCGCAAGAGGATCAAGTATCCGGCCGCCGCCGATTGTAGTAACCGGTGAGTAGCTTCGAATGACGAAATGATCTCCCGCCATGGCCGCTGTGGGCTCCTCAAGTATTACCTGGGCGTAGGTTTCCTCCCCCGGTTCCAGGTCTTCCCGGTCCGGAAAATAAAGCCGCGCCATAATTTCAGCGGTTCCCGCGTGAAATCTCACGGGAGCCCTGTGTTTAAGCTTTCGTTTTGCCCCGGGAAGATGCCGCAGAAGGATATCCATTCTTTGAGAGGGTTCAAATATGTCCGGATGGGCTATGATGTCCCCCCGCCTGATAGCTTCCTTGCCCAGCCCCTGAAAGTTAATGGCCGTTCTGAAACCTGGTTCCGCGAAGACCCGCGATTCATTGTGAACCTGGAGCCCTCTCACTTTTGTTGCTATGCCCGAGGGAAGGATCGTCACCGTGTCTCCAACAGTTACCTTGCCTCCAACAAGCGTTCCGGTTACAACTGTTCCGAAACCCTTCATTGTAAATATTCTGTCAACTGGCAGCCTGAAAAAGTCCGGGCGCTTCCCGGTGCTCTCTTCGCTGACTATTCTTCTCAAAGTGTCGACAAAATCTGAAAGGCCTGATCCGGAATGAGAGGAGACCGGGATAATGGGAGCGCCTTCCAGGAATGATCCTTCCAGAAAAATCCTTATGTCTTCGATTACCAGGGATAGCCACTCTTCGTCGACGAGGTCTGTTTTTGTTACCGCAACCAGGCCTCGCCTCACGTTCAGGAGGTCGCAAACGTGCAGGTGTTCACGTGTCTGTGGCATGACGCCTTCATCGGCGGCTATGACCAGCGCCACCATGTCTATGCCGGCCGCGCCGGCTACCATGTTCTTGACAAACCTTTCATGTCCGGGAACATCTACGATGCCTGCGAAGGTGTCTTCGTCGAGCTTTAGAGGGGCAAATCCAAGGTCGATCGTGATGCCCCTTTCCTTTTCCTCCTTCAGCCGATCCGTATCCACGTCGGTAAGCGCTTTTACCAGGGATGTTTTCCCGTGATCCACGTGTCCCGCCGTTCCCAGTACGATGTGCTTCATTTTTGACAGAGCCCTTTATCAATGTTCGGGTTTAAAAGCTCTTTTCTTACCCAGGCGGGCAGCCGTGCCCCTTTGAAAACCTTGCACATAGATGTCGTGTTGCGTGCCTTGATCGAATCTGGAGACCCCTTCAATTCCCGGGCTTCGATAAACCGCCGCCCGGGCCGAAGGATAGGAAACGCTACCAGAATATGGTCTTTTGTACAATATCAAAACTCAAAGGCTTTCCCCGGGCGTCGTTGCGCATCCGTTGTCGACGTGAAAGTTTTGTAAAAAGAGCGTCCCTGTGATAGTAAGGATTGCCATGCGGATACTTGGTCTTGATTACGGAACCCGTCGCATCGGGGTGGCAGTGAGTGATGAGCTTGGAATCACGGCCCAGGCGCTTTGCACGCTCGAAAGGAAAACCCTGGCTTCTGATATGGAAAGGATTGCCCGCATAGCGGAGGAAAGGGCGGTATCCTCAATAGTTATAGGATATCCCGTCAGGACGGACGGAACGGAAGGCGTGGAATGCGAAAGGGTAAAGCGTTTCGCCACGCGGCTCGCCGAACGCTGCAGTTGTTCCGTGGTGACCTGGGATGAGGCTTTTTCCACTAAGGAAGCGGAGACGCTCCTCATAGAGGCTGACGTGAGCCGCAAAAAAAGAAAGAAAATTATTGATAGTGTGGCGGCCTCTCTTATCCTCCAGGGATACCTGGATTCGGCGAAATCATCCGCGCCAGGATCATTACATGAAGGTTCATAAAATTTTTGTCTTCGCGGCGGCGCTGGTCCTGCTGTCGGCATTAACGGCAGGCGGTTTTCTGTACCGTTACGCCCAGGGACCCCTCAACACCGAAATACAAAGCGTTATTATTACAATCCCCAGGGGAGCGCCATTTTACAATATTGCGGCAATGCTGGAAGAGGAAGGCCTGCTCAGGAGCAAAAAGGCCTTTTACATTGTTGCCAGGCTCAAGGGCGCGCACAATACGTTGAAGGCCGGCGAGTATGAGATAAAGGGGGGGGAGTCGCCGTCGACAGTCATAGAACGTCTTAGAAGGGGAGACGTTGTGGTGCACTTCATAACTGTCCCCGAAGGGTTTACGATATACCAGGTTGCGGAGCGTCTCGCCGCTCATGGGCTTGCCGATGCTGAAGTTTTTCTGGAGCGTGTTCATGACGTCAGTCTGTTGTCGTCGATGGGTATTGACGCTGCAAGCGCCGAAGGATACCTCTTTCCGGACACCTATGCTTTGACCCGTTCCAAGAATGAGGAAGCAATAATCCGTTTTATGGTAAGGAGTTTCCGGGAGGCCGTTCCCGCGGACATGGCTGATAAAGCACAGCTGATGGGGTTCACCCTTAAAGAAATCCTGACACTGGCTTCAATAATCGAAAAGGAATCGGCCACTGAAGAGGAGAAGCCTTTGATTTCATCAGTCTTTCACAACCGCCTTAAGCGGGGCATGAGGCTGCAGAGTGATCCCACGGTAACTTACGGTTTGGATGAATTCGAGGGAAGAATCAGGAAAAGGGACCTGGAAAGGTATACGCCCTATAACACCTACCGGATCCGGGGGCTTCCTCCGGGGCCTATCTGCAATCCGGGCCTTTCTTCCATTAAGGCCGCCCTTGAACCGGCCGATGTGAACTATCTTTATTTCGTGTCCAGAAATGATGGGACCCATCATTTTTCGTCAAATCTGTCCGACCACAATAAAGCCGTTATAAAATATCAAATTAAAAGACAAAAATAACTTTTTTGCTTGACAAAGCAAAAAGCCCCCTCTATATTCCGAATTAAGTGGAGGAAAGTGGATGGATGTGGAGGGGATGAGTTCCCTGTCAGTTTTTCGGGGACGACACTATCACAATATTGACGAGAAGGGGAGAATTATCTTCCCGGCGAAGTTCTGCGACATTTTCCAGGAACACTATGACAGCAGACTCGTCATTACGAGTTGGGACGGCTATCTGCTTGTTTTCCCCTTTCCCGAATGGGCTTCCCTCGAAGAAAAAATGTTCCGGCAATCCATCATCAGAAGGGAAGTGCGAGAGTTTCAGCGTCTCTTTATGTCCGGAGCCGTAGACTGCACCCTTGATTCCCAGAGAAGAATCCTCATTCCGCCCTCACTGAGAAAAGATGCCTGCCTCGAGAAGGAAATAGTAACGGCGGGCATGGGGAGAAGCATAGAAATATGGAACAGGAACAACTTTGAAGCCTCCCTGGAGAAAACCGGCAGAAACGTTGAGGTGTACAGCGAATACATAGCCGACCTTGGAATATAGCCATGGGGGAGAGGTTTCATAAAACCGTCATGCTGAAGGAGGCGGCAGACTCCCTCAAGGTAAGGCCTGGGGGCGTTTATGTTGACGGAACCCTGGGAGGTGGGGGGCATTCATTCGAAATTCTAAGGCGGTCATCTCCCGATGGAATCCTGATCGGCATAGACCGCGATGACGACGCCCTTGATGAATCCCGTCGCGTGCTGAAATCCTTTGGCGAACGGGCGCTTTTGATGAAGGGTGATTTTTCCTCGATTAAAGGAATAATTGCCCGGCTGTCACTGGAGGCTGTCGACGGAATACTTCTGGACCTGGGGGTTTCTTCCCATCAGCTTGAAACGGCTTCCAGGGGATTCAGTTTTAATGTCGACGGACCGCTTGACATGCGCATGAACCGGCAGGACGCGATAAGCGCCTATGATCTTGTCAATACCTGTCCGGAAGATCGGCTGAGGGAGATAATAAGAGAATATGGCGAGGAGCCTCGAGCCGGAAGAATAGCACGAGCCATCATAGAAGCAAGGCGGCATTCACCCATTGCCTCTACCGGTGAACTGGCCGCTATTATAAACAGGGTCCCCGGGTCGAGAGGCGGACGGTCCAGGCGCCATCCCGCCACAAAAACCTTCCAGGCCCTCAGAATTGCCGTGAACCGCGAACTCGAAAGCCTTAGTTCGGCGGTGGGGGATGGCATCGATATGCTGAAAACAGGGGGAAGGTTCAGCATTATTTCATTTCACTCGCTCGAAGACAGAATCGTGAAGACGCTCTTTCGGGAAGGGGAAAAAGACTGCCAGTGTCCTCCCCATTTTCCTCTATGCGCCTGTGAGAAAAGGAGGGTCATAAGGGTAATTACTAAAAGACCCCTCAGGCCGGATTCTTCAGAAACGGAAGAGAACCCCAGGGCGCGGAGCGCGCGGCTGCGAACCGCCGAGAAGGTGTGAGCCATGGCGGGAGTGCCGGAGAGGCAGGAAAGGAAGCTCAGGGCTTCCCACATCGTATTCGGCCTCATGATGCTAATGTTCGCCACCCTGGGCTATGTGTGGTTCCAGGTGAACATAACAAAGTTAAATTATGAAATCGCCAGGGAAATGCGAACACAGGAGAACCTGCTGGAGGAGGCCAGGCAGTTGAAAATAGAAATAGAGACGCTGGAGTCGCCACGGCGTATAGAGACTTTGGCTAAAGAAAAGCTGAGAATGAGTTATCCCGTTAGCAGCCAGGTTTTGCTGCTCGATGACTGAAGGCATTATTTAATGCGGCTCCAATATTTGCATTCGAGGGTTTCATGACTAAAAAGACGCGCAAATGGCTTCGATTCAGGGTTGTCGTCCTGTCGGTGATCTTCATGGTGCTCTTTGTCGGTCTCCTGTCCAGAGCCCTTCATCTGCAGGTCATCTCGGGAGAAGCCCTTAAAAACATGGCCCAAAGGCAGCATACCAGGAACCTGGTTCTCCATCCGGAGAGAAAAATGATCCTGGACAGGAACGGACAGAAGCTTGCCGTTTCAATCCGCGTTGATTCAATCTATGCTGATCCCTCGAGAGTCAGAGATTCTGAAAATGCCGCCGCCCGGTTGTCAAGGGTTCTCGATCTGGACAGGGGCAGACTTCGGGCATTGCTTTCCAGGGAAGGAAACTTTTCCTGGCTGGCGAGAAGAGTTTCGCCGGACCAGAAACAAAAGGTTCAGGAACTTGGCATCGAGGGAGTCTATGCCATACAGGAACCGCAGCGGTTCTACCCGCACCGCGAACTAGCCTGTCATTTGCTTGGATTCGCCGGCCTCGATTCCACGGGTCTGGAAGGTCTTGAACTTCAGTATGACCGTGTTCTGAAAAGCGTTCCCCGGAGATTGATCTGGGGACGTGACGCGAAGGGCAACAGCATATACAGGGAAGACGTGAACGGCATGGCTGTCCATAAAGACAATAGCGCCGATCTCGTTCTGACCATCGACAGCAAGATACAATACATCACGGAACTTCATCTCAAGGAAGCGGCCCTGCAGACCGGCGCCAAAAGCGGCATGGCAATCGTAATGGACTCGCGAACCGGCGAAATCCTTGCTCTGGCCAATACTCCATCATATAATCTCAATAATTTCGGGAGTTACATCGCCGATGCCCGCAGGAACCGTGCCGTAACAGACACCTTCGAACCCGGTTCCATCTTCAAACCCTTTGTGATGGCTGCCGCTATTGAAGAGGGGGTTCTGTCGGAAAAGGACTCCATATATTGTGAAGACGGCTCCTATGCCATCGGAGGGCGGACAGTCCGCGAAGCGCAGCGTAAAAAACACGGGATGCTGAGCCCCGGCGAAATTATAAAATACTCCAGCAACATAGGTACGGTTAAAATAGCCGAAAAGCTGGGGAAAGACAATCTTCACAGGTACATGGGAGCATTCGGTTTCGGAGCCAGAACGGGCATAGACCTTCCAGGCGAGGTGGAGGGCATAATACGCGGCCCCGGCGAATGGAGAGCAATAGATTTTGCCACCATATCCTTCGGCCAGGGATTGTCTGTCACGGGAATACAGCTTGTAGCCGCCATGTCCGCCATAGCAAACGACGGCATTCTCATGAAGCCCTATGTGGTCAAGGCCCTGGTGGACAGTGAAGGAGAGGTTGTCAGGGAACTTCATCCCACTCCGGTCAGGCAGGTAATCTCGCCCCTGACCGCCCG
>JAQUQY010000070.1:0-747 GCA_028715865.1 Syntrophales bacterium | reverse complement strand
CTGAGGTCAATGCTTACGGACGTCGTAGAAAGCGATGACGGGACAGGCCGGTCGGCGCGAGTAAACAGCGTCCCCGTGGCGGGGAAAACGGGAACCTCGCAGAAGTTTGACAGGTCACTCAGGCAATACTCGTCCAAGCTTGTGGTGACTTCCTTCATCGGCTTTTTCCCCGCCGACAATCCCAGGATGACGGTACTCGTCATGCTTGACGAACCGCAGAAGGACCGATGGGGAGGCGTAGCCGCGGCGCCCGTATTCAGGGAGATTTCGGAAAACATTCTTACCCGCTTCAATAACGACATTAACCTGCGGCGCGTGGCGGACATCCCCGTGGAGCCCCGGATACCCATTCTGCCCGCGTCCGCTGTTTCGGCGGACAATGGGGCGATAAATTCCTTTAAACACACGGAAGCCGAATTAGTTGTCCCGGACTTCACCGGCCTGTCCCTGAGAGAAGTTCTCAAGGCTGGCCGGGACCTGGGGATAGATATTAAATTTGAAGGAAGCGGCTGGGCTGTTGGCCAGAAGGTTCAAATGCCCGTCAATTCCAAAGACAGGCCTGCGTGCCTGGTTTTCTTCAGCAGTGACATAAGGTAGGGGGAGGCTATTCTCATGGAGCTTTCGCGGATCCTGAAAAGCCTTCCCGTAAGCGAAATCCGTGGCGGCCTTTCGGGCGAAGTCAGCAATATCTGTTACGATTCAAGGGAATGCTCCACCGGTTCTCTTTTCGTCGCCCTCAGGGGCTAT
>JAQUQY010000069.1 GCA_028715865.1 Syntrophales bacterium | reverse complement strand
CCCCAGCTCATTCCGGCTTGTAGGCCTTTTCGATGGGATTCATGTATCGTTCGAAAACAGCCCCCCGTTTAAGCTTCATGGTCTGTGTGAGAGTTCCGCTCTCCAGGGAGAAGTTTTCCTTCAGGAAGATGTATTTTCGGGGTATCTCGTACCCGCCGTACTTTCCTTCAAGAATGCTGTTGATCTGTCGGGCTATCTCATCCTGAACTTCGGGACGGTCAACCAGCTCCTGGGGGGTTCCGGAGAGACCTTTTTCCTGTGCCCATGTCTCAAGAACAATGAAATCCGGAACAACGAGGCAGATATTGTAGGGGCGAGCCTCACCGTAAACCATGGAGTTTTCCACCAGTGTAGCCATGCGGATGTCTTCTTCGATGCCGGCGGGGAAAACATATTTCCCGTTTTCCAGCTTGTACTGTTCCTTGATTCTCCCTGTTATGAACAGGAAACCATCCTCGTTGAGCCGTCCCCGGTCACCAGTCCTGAATCCGCCGTCATCCATGATAACTTCTTTGGTTGCTTCAGGCTTGTTGTGGTACCCCTTCATTACATTCGGGCCGTATACGATTATTTCACCGTCGCCCAGCACGGGGTCGCCATAGGTATCGTCTATTGCTACCTTAACCTTGTCAATGGGTTTGCCTACGGAACCGAGGCACACGCCGGCGGGGGAATTTACGGTTACTGCCGGCGTGGTTTCCGTAAGCCCGTAGCAGTCGTAGACCGATATTCCGATATCAAAGAAGAACTGGGCGATTTCGGGATTCATGGCGGCGCTTCCCGACATGGATTCGATGAGGCGTCCCCCGAAGCGATCGCGGATTTTTGAAAAAACCAGTTTGTCTCCTAGATTGAACTTGAAGTTTGTCATGAAACCCGGAGACTTGCCGGATTCCAGGGCAAGTCTTTTTTCCTTTGCCGCGTTCAGGGCAAAGAGGAAGAGCTTTTTCTTTATCCCACCCTCCTTGTTCATCCTTGCCCAAAGCCCGTCATAAATCCTGTTGAAAACCCGGGGCACTGCTATGAGGAAGGTCGGTTTCACCTCCTGAATATCCTCCAGTATGGTCTGAGTGCTTCCGGCTATCCCAACGGAAGCCCCTACACGGGTCATGGCGTAGAGTTCCGCGGTCTGCCCGAAGGAATGAGCCCAGGGGAGAATGGAAAGAGTCACGGTATTTTCGCCGACGGTGGTAAAGTCCTTCAGCCCCGCGATGACGTTGCTTGTGAAATTACCGTGGGTAAGCAGAACACCCTTGGGGTCTCCCGTAGTGCCCGAAGTATAGATGAGGACCGCAACTTCATCCGCGGAGGGATACACTGGAGGAACCGGTTTCTCCTGACCCTCCCGCTCCAGTTCCGTCATTGTTCCGGGACCTTCCCCTTCGATCAGAAAAACCTTTTCGAGGGTTGCGATGCCTTCAATCACGGGCTTCAGTTTTTCCATAACATCGGCCCTTGAAACGAAAAGAACTTTAACGGTCGCGTCCTGAATAATATACTGCCAAGTTTTGGGAAGCTCGGCCTCGTACATGGGCACAAACCTCGCCCCCAGGCCATATGTGGCAAAAGCCGCCACCGCCCACTCTGGCCTGTTGTTGGCTATTATCCCCACAGCATCGCCTTTCCCGATTCCAAGCCCGGAAAGCCCGGCCCTGAGATTGTCGACCCGCTTTCCCAACTCCCCGTACGTCATCCAGCGAAATTTTCCGTCTTCCTGCCGGACCCCGAAAGCTTCTTTTCCGGGAACACGCTTTACGGACCCTTCGAGAAATTCCACCAGGTTGTCCGGTTTCTCCAGTTCATAGGAAAGACTGCCTGATTGCTTCATGATATTTAACTCCTTTCTTACGGATTAATTAATTGGCGCTTCTGAACCGCGGCCTTTATGAGTTTCTCCCCGATCCTCCCTGATGCATTATTCAAAATGGTATGGGGACATCCCTGTGATTGACATCGCCGAAAAAACCTTTCTCTATCGTAGAGGATGACAACATCACATCCTTTGAAGTGTCGGCGAAACAGATAGGGGACGGTCTAGAAGCAACGAAGAGACGAATGTGCATAGGGGAACCAGTCAACATGCAACCCTTTATGGGCGGTTCAACATAAGGCAATCTAAAAAAACGGCACAACATCCGTCCCTTAAGCATAGTTGTTTCTACATGAATGCTAAGGGATAATCAATAGAATTGTGGCGTCACGATTAAGTAATTCCGATTTTGGTCCTGAAAAAAGAGCCCGCAAAAATCAGGCAATTGTTAAAAGAATCAAGGTGCTTGCGCGCATCCCGCTCATTACTCGGCCCGGACCTTCACGGGAAATGGAGATTCCGGTCGCTTCAGGAAATTCTGCCTCTCTTTCATGGCTGTTGCGTGTTGGTTCAGATAAAAAAACCGGATATATATTGATGATGGAAGCAATATGTGCTTATAAACAGGGTGAAATATATGATACAAAAATTATCCCGGCAACAAAGAGGACAAATCACGTGCTATAAAACCGGACAAATCTATTTTTGCTAACACAATAATTTCAAAGAAGCCCGTTTCCGCCCTGCCCGGGGGAATAAATCAATAACCAGACGGCAAGGCGGCTTAACATCGAAAAGGAAATTAATGCATGAATACGGAAATGTTCGATAAAATGGAAGCGCCGGAACTTAGAAGCTATATCGAGTTTCTGCTTTGGAACTACCGTGTGGTGGATGCCTTCTGGTTTCTCTACACGGCGGAACAGTTCGGACAGGAATCGGCCGAACACGTCAATGAGCGGGTCTGGCATCGCGTCGGTGGAATCGCGGCGCGGGGTCTGGTCAAGGCATTCCCCCTCGGAGTAGAGGAAAGGGGCCTCAAGGGTTTAGTTAAAACCATGAGGCTCTTTCCATGGACTATTCTGATCGGATATCACATTAAAGAATCGGATGATGAGGTTATCCTCACTGTCCCATCCTGCCCCGTGCAGGTCGCCCGGCTCCGGCGCGGCCTCGGCGAATTCGTATGCAAGGAAATGCACCGGGGCGAATTCGACAGCTTTGCCAAGGTCATCGATGATCGCATAGAGGTGGAATGCATTTTCGCGCCACCCGACCCTCACCCGGAAGACACGTTCTGCAAGTGGCGATTCTTCTTAAAGGATGCAGGCGGAAGGGATTCCGGCAGTTGAGTCAAGACACTGATGGAGGTATTCCATGCACAGGCTGATCGATGAAAATATGGTGGCAAGTATCCGCTCAACGGGGAACGCCGACGCGGAGATGGTCAATCGGATCGAAATCCTGGATGAATACCGTATCCCCTATGACCGTAAGGCTGAAAATGTCATAATTTCCGGTTGCCAAATCCCTTTTCTTATACCCCGGGCCCTCAAGATGTTCGCCGTGATTCTTGATCGGCGCGATGTAAGCTATACCTTCCTTTCAAAGGAGTACTGCTGTGGAAACCTTCTTTATCGGACCGCCATCCGTGAACGCGATGAGGAAGCCCTGGCGGAATGTCGCCTGCTTTCGAAGGAGTTCATCGACAGGAACCTTCGCCTGACCGGGGAACTGGGCGCTAAAAGAGTGGTCATTTTCTGCTCACCCTGTTACCCGATCTTCAAGCACGCATTTCCGGAGGAAGAAATTATTTTTTATCCTGAACTCCTGGACGAGGTGCTTCCATCAATGAGGTGGCGCGAAGCCATCGATTACTATGCCGGCTGTTACCGCCTGCACAAAAAACTAGCTCCCTTCCCAATGGACCTGAGATCGACTAACGCCGTTTTCGACAAAATAGAGGGGCTCAACGTCAACCGGATAGGAGCTCCTGCCTGCTGCCACACAGAGCAGGGCCTCAACCACATGCTCTCGAACGTGCGGACCGGGAACATGGTACATGTTTGCAACGGCTGTTACATTCGGGCCCGGGATAACATGCCCGCCGGGAAAGAGACGGACATACTGCTGCTGCCGGAATTTATCTGCAAAATCAATAACTGGACAATATCTGATCCGGCATAAGTGGGCTTGGCCATACCGGCAGGACTTTCATTTTAACTTCAGAGGTTTTCCCGTACGCCGTTTTCTGGGGGCGCGTACAGATAGTCCAGTACCTGCAACCAGTTCTTTCTGCCGGTTTTTCCCGGTCAGGCTTTTTTCCACGAAAAGCTTTTCCCCTGTAAAGGGGTTCTTCTCCGTGTAATGCATAACTGATGACCATGTCGACGGCGCGGGAATGAAAATCTGCACTTGTTCGGGCCTTATGTGAAGCTTCTTTTTCGCGAAGTCATGGAGCCGTATCATGTGATCGTCATTGCACCCGGGATGAGCAGCCATAAGGTAGTAGGTAAGGTGCTGCTCCCTGCCTTCTTCTTCCGTTATACGGTAGAAGTCTTCCCTGAACCGGGGCAGCTGTTTTACGCCAGGCTTCCCCATTATTCTCAGAACTTTTTCTTCAGTGTGTTCAGGAGCAATTTTCATCTGTCCCGACACGTGGTAACGCAGAAGCATCCTGAGATATTCCATTCCATGCCTTCCATCACGTAAAACCACGTCAGGGCGTATTCCTGAGGACAGGAATACTTTTTTCACTCCCCGAAGACGGCGAAGGGATGAAAACAATTCGATCTGCGGTGAATGGTCTATCCTCAGCAACGGGCATGGTTCCGGAAAGAGGCATCTCCTGTTGAGGCAGGCGCCGCGGGTCATTTTTTTCCCGCATTCTATTGCATACATGTTCGCCGTGGGACCGCTCAGGTCGGTGATGTATCCCTTGAAGCCGGGATGTTCTCTAAGGCGACGCGCTTCCGCCAGGATGGACTCCCTGCTTCTCCATCGAACCGCTCTTCCCTCGTGCAGTGTTATGGCGCAAAAATTACACTGTCCGTAGCATCCGCGATGGGTTGGAATGGAAAAACCTATTGTTTCCAAGGCTCTGACCGGTCCGTCTTTTTCATAAAAGGGATGAACACCACGCTCATAGTCCACGTCGTAATACCGGTCCATTTCCTCCACGCTTTCGTGCATGGGGGGCGGATTCTGAATGAGGTACCGGTTACCGTGGCGCTGGATTAGCCGCATGCCCGTGAATGGATCGTTATTGTCATGGAAAAGACGGCTCATTCGTATAAAGCTTTCCCTGTCATCACGGACCTCATCCCATCCGGGAACCTCCAGGACCTCGACGGGACGCTCCCGCGAGATAAGGCACACCCCCCGAAGATCGCTGAAATTTTCACCATTCTTCAGCCGTCGGGCCAGTTCCAGAACCGTACTTTCACCCATGCCGTAGATCAGGGCATCGGCTTTAGCGTCAAAAAGAATCGATCGACGCAGGCTGTCTGACCAGTAATCATAATGGACCATGCGGCGCAGGCTTGCCTCGATACCGCCCAGGATAAGGGGAGCCGTGTTTTTGAAATGGCGCCGGATGAGGTTGGCGTAAACTATAACCGCCCTGTCGGGGCGGCGGCTGTTTTCGCCGCCGGGAGTATAATCGTCAGCTTTTCTTTTTTTAAGGGAAGCCGTGTAGTTGGCGATCATGGAATCGACTGATCCCCCGGTGACGCCCCAGAATAGAGCCGGTTCTCCCATACGGCCTATATCTCTCCCGTCGCGTGTGTCGGGCTGGGCTATGATGCCGACCCGAAATCCGGCCTTCATCAGGGTTTTTCCTATGACAGCGGCGCCGATGAAGGGACTGTCCATGTAAGTATCGCCCGTTACCAGTATGACATCGCATCGCTCCCAGCCAAGTCGCATTAATTCCTTCCCTGTCGTGGGCAGAAACATTTCAATCCCTCATTACATAAGCGGCGGCAGACCTTCCCGCCAGGCATCCCGTTGAAAAGGCAGCCTGCAGGTTGTAGCCCCCAGTGTCGGCATCTATGTCGAGAACTTCCCCGGCAAAGAAAAGTCCCTTAACAATGCGGGATTCCATTGTTTTCGGGTTCACTTCCTTAAGATCAACGCCGCCCGCCGTTATGATAGCCTCGTCGATGGGCCTGTGGCCCTTTACAGAGAGGCGGAAATCCTTCAACCAAGACCGAAGCCTGCGCCGGTCATTGGCCGCCACCTGGCTTCCCTGCTTATCGGCAGAAATACCGGTCATTTCAAGACATATGGGAACCATAAGGGGCGGAAGCAGACCTTTCAGCAGGTTTCTGAACCTCATCTTTCCATGAGTCTCAAAATCCCGGAGAAGCCTCGCGTCGAGCTTGTCTTCATCGAGTGCCGGCTTCAGGTCAATTGAAAGTTCCACCCCTTTCCCGTCCTGAAGGGCATCAACAGCACGACCGCTGAGAGTGAGTATGATCGGCCCGGAAACACCGAAATGGGTAAACAGCATTTCACCAAATTCAGAACCCCCCTTTTTCCCTGCAATCCTGAGGGAAGCTCTAACGTTTCTCAGGCTCAGTCCCTGCAGTCGACGCGCTCTGTCCCCCTCCGTTTCAAGAGGAACCAGGGCGGGCCGAAGTGGCACAATGGAGTGTCCGGCATGCCGGGCCAGGCGGTAACCATCGCCGGTGGAACCAGTCAGGGGATAGCTCATGCCGCCCGTGGCAATTACAAGGGCATGGGCGTGAAGGTTGTCTTCCTTCCCTGTAACCATGTTTTTTACGCGCAGCCCCCTGATTCTTCCTGCCTTCACAATAACTTCAAGGGCACGGACACTGGTCTTGATAATAACACTCTGTTGTTCTGTCCAGTCCGTCAGCGCGTCCACCACCTCCTCGGCACGGTTGCCCGAGGGAAACACCCTGTTGCCCCTCTCCGTGACCGTTTCTACTCCAAGGGATGCCAGGAACGCCCTCAGATCGGGAGCGAAAAAATCATGCAGGCAGTGTTTGAGAAACCGGCCGCCCAACCCGAAGCGGCGAAGAAACTCGTCCATGGGACGGTCATTGGTGATATTGCATCGCCCCTTGCCGGTAATTCGCAGTTTCCTTCCCGGGCGATCCATCGCCTCAACGAGCAAGACGCCGGCGCCCCGAGAGGCCGCCTGTCCCGCCGCCATCATACCCGCCGGACCGGCACCCACAACGATTATAGGGGGTTCGGCGTTAGCCGGTTCAGAGAATCCTCTCTCGCCTGAAGGGGATGGGTCATTAATCATTTGAGTTCTTTCAATGTGGCCCTTGCAACTTGTTACGGAATCAAAAGTGCAGGCCCGACCTGCTTCGCGATTTCAGGGAGCCTCGTGAAAAGCTTGTCTCTTTTTACGAGGTCATGCCGGACAATTTATCTTTTTCTCTAAAAAAAGGCGTCTCAGATGATAAACGAGACGCCTTCAGGTTTCAACTGCCAGAAATAATTTCAGCTACTGGTTCTTTCCTCGGGGACGCTGGTAGACAAGGGCGATTGCCAGTCC
>JAQUQY010000068.1 GCA_028715865.1 Syntrophales bacterium | reverse complement strand
CCACGACAAGGGGAACAATTCCGAAGGATGGCGATACATGGAAGCCGCGCCCGTGGACCAGACGCCCGACAGCTGGCGTCACGCGGGCCTTCCAAAATGGGGCTGTCACGGGACGGCAATCCCGGGCGCCCGGTACACTGCCATCGGGAGGGGAATGCTCAATACAAAAGCCATTCTGGAAGGATGCGATGAACCGGATACGGCGGCGCGAATGTGCTCCGACTATCGGGGCGGGGGGAAGGACGACTGGTTTCTGCCGACAAAAGATGAACTGGAGCTGATATTTACCCATCTGTTTGAAGAGCGAATCGGCGGCCTTCGTCTCGGCGAGTACTGGAGCTCGACTGAAACCACCAACGGCCGGCATGCCTGGAATCACAATTTCACCAACGGAAAGCAGCTTTTCAGCAATAAGTATCCCAAATATCGGGTCCGTTGCGTACGGGTATTCAAGGGCGAAGAGGGAAGCGAATCACAAGTACCCCGCGCCGCCGGGCCTGTTCCGTCCCGGTCTGAAGAAACCGTCGTCGCCCAGGCAGCACAGGGCCTGACGCCGGACGATGAATTCAACAACTACCAGCGCATAAGCCGCCTGGCGGCGGACGTCCGGCAGGATAAGATTCGGGAAGTTCTTGATTACATGGATCGCAACGGGATCAAGTACTACAGATATTCAGATTTTAACCAGAACTACATTCACATTAATTTAAACGGCATGCTCGTCGGCAGTGACCGTGTCATCGGTACCGGCACAGCACATAGTTTAACCGTTCCTCTCCGGTTTTCCTCGTCGCTGCCGTCTCATGAACTGGGCGCATACATTTTCGGAACGATCCAGGGACGGGCCTTCCTGGAGAACCGCATATTCGACATTGCGGGTCACGTTTTTTCGGGACTCATGGCCCGGGGAGACCAGCAGGAAGGAGTCGCCACCCAGTACCATATCCACACGTCCTTATCGACCATGGGGCATCCATTTACCCAGTTGCGCCCTTACCAGGACAGCCGCGTGGATACACTGAAAACCTGGGTGGTGCCTCTCCGCGATTCCCTCGGGCAGGTTCCGCAGGAACAGAGAAACCATGTGATCAGGCTTATCGAGCAGCTTCAGTACAGAATGTGATGGTCTGAAAAAGAGGGTGTATCGAATTCCCGCGGGGAGGAGCGGTCATTAAGGGCGGCTGTGGCTATCGTAAAAACAGCCGCCAGCCCGCGTATATCGAGCCGGGCTTCAGGTCCAGGGCTCCCGAGGCTTCAGCCACGGGTGTAAACCCGCAGGCGGCACAGTTGATTTCGCCCCGGCTCTTCGCGTAACAGCCATGGGTGATGGAACCGTCGGGGTCCACATTAATGAGTATGTCGTCGTGGCAGCGCCATCTGCCTGATGCCATTGCCCTGAGTATGTTGGAAGAATTCATGACGGGAAAGCCCCGCTTCTTCAGGTCAAGCAGGCTTTCCACGGCCCATCGGCGCTGCTCCGGAAAGAGAGAAAGATCATCTTCTCCTTGTTTGTAGGGATAGAAGAACTGAAACGTCAGGCCCTTCACCACGGGCAGGTCCCGGGCCCAGCGTGCAAGTCCTTCGATATCGCCGAGATTCTCACGGTTCAGGGTGCAGTGGACAAAAATCCTGTCGTGATCAGATCCTTGAAGGTTTTCCATGATTCTGTCAAAGGAGCCGCTTCGAAGGTTATCCTGGGTTTCCTTGAGGCCATCGACGCTGACCCAGATCGCGTGGGCCGGAACGTCCAGCGGCAGGGTCCCGTTGGTGGTCACCGCCACGCGGAGGAAGCGATTCCGGGCTTCCCGGACCAGGTCGTGAAGACGAAAGGGCCCGTCGTGCCAGAGCAGCGGTTCTCCTCCCTCAAAAATCACGATCCGTGTTCCCAGGCGACTGAGAGTTTCCATGACCACACGGGCTGTCTCCCACGTCATCGAAGTGGACCGGTCCTCTCTTCGATGAAATGGACAGGCCCGGCAGGCCAGGTTGCAGCGATGGGTTACCTTGAAGCTTGCCAGAAGGGGAATAGTGCGTCGTCCCAGTTTGCGATGCAGGTAAAAGCCTGCGAGATCAAGCGGCCAGGGCAGGGGCATGAGTCTGGACGTTCCTTTCAGGGCGGAAGGGCGGTCAGGATTCCTCGTCGGCATCATTATCAGACGCTTCTTCGGCGGATGCGTCCGCCGGGAGAATCGTCAGCGCATCTTCCAGGGGCATTTCTTCCACGTCTCTCAATTTTTTCCCGATAACCCTGGTACGGACCTGGGCTTCCTCGATGGTGTTGGAAGCCTCGCCCAGTTTCTTGTGCACCTTGGAAAGAACGGCGCCGTACTTGCTCCACTCCGTCTTTATGGCAGAAAGGAGCTTCCACACCTCGCTGGAACGTTTTTCAATGGCAAGGGTTCTGAAGCCCATCTGGAGACTGTTGAGGATCGACCAGAGCGTTGTGGGGCCGGCGACTATAACCCGGTGTTGCCGCTGAATTGTTTCAGGAAGGCCCGTCCGGCGAAGAACCTCGGCGAAGAGGCCTTCCGTGGGCAGAAAAAGGATGCCGAAATCGGTGGTCTTTGGCGGGTTCAGGTATTTTTTGCTGATGTCCGCGGCGCACTGCTTTATCCGTGTTTCAAGCTGACGCGCCGCTGTTTCAGCTCCTTCGGCGTCCGCTTTCTCCTGGGCGTCCAGAAGTCTCTGGTAATCTTCAAGGGGGAACTTGGCGTCGATGGGTAGCCACAGTGGATCGCCGTCGTCTCCCTTGCCGGGGAGCTTGATGGCGTATTCCACCCGCTCACCGCCGCCCTTCGTGGCCACGTTCGCCTCATACTGGTCCGGCGTCAGCACCTGTTCCAGCATGGCGCCAAGCTGAACCTCTCCCCATGTGCCCCTGGTCTTAACGTTGGTGAGCATCCTCTTCAGGTCGCCCACGCCGCTGGCCAGGCTCTGCATTTCTCCTAGGCCCTTGTAGACCTGTTCCAGCCGCTCGCTCACCTGCCTGAAGGATTCACCCAGGCGTTTCTCCAACGTTCCCTGGAGTTTTTCGTCTACCGTAACCCGCATCTGTTCGAGGCGGATCGCATTATCTTCCTGGAGCGTTTTCAGTTTTTCCTCCACCGCCGTTTTCAGGACGTCCAGTTTTTGCTGGTTCGATTCCGTCAGTTTCGCCAGGCGTTCAGAGAAAGCGTCCATCTGCTTCTGCTGGGTTTCGGCCATCCCCGACATGCTCCTGATGACCGAATCGTTCACGGCTTTGAGCGCGGCGCTTACCTCTTCACGGGCAAAACGGGCGTTCCTGTCGGCCTCTTCGCGGTTCCGGGCGATTTCCTCCCGAACGGTCCTCTCCGTCCGTTCAACCTGCTTTTCAACAACCTGAAGAGTGTTGTCACGGGAAAGCCTGTTTCCACGGACCATGACTATTTGCAGGAATAATATTGCCACCATCAAAAACGCAAGGAGGGCTGATATAATTAGTGACAGATCAGTCATGGCGTCATCCTTCGCGGGCAGGGTTTTTTAACCGCCGGGAAATATCAGTCCGACGGCAACGAGTAACATTATTTATCCATACAGCTTCATATATTCAATACCATGAAATTTCAATGGCAAAGCTGATGCCAGCTTCTATCCCTTTTCACACCCCTGTTTAATCCTCCATATGTCGGACGCCTATGGGATTGTCCCTTTTTTACGCTTGACTCACCTGCCGATATTTACCTATAGGAGGGCGATAAAAAGAACAAAATTCTAAGTTAATGAGCCGTTATTTCCAATGTTATGCCATGACGAAAAGCAGCCGGGCGGATATCTTCGGAAAAACAACCTGAGCGGTGAAGATAAACCGATGGCCCGCCTTCCCGTCGGCGAGCGGGATTAATGAACACATGGAAACCTTTGCCCTCGCGGCGATAAGTCTTACCATCGCCACCTCTCTGCTGATCAAACAAAGGAAGGATCACCTTCATCGATCCTATGCCTTTTTTTGCCTCATTCTCGCCTGTGAAAGAGGCGCATTTTTTCTTTTCGGAATTACTGAAGGGGAATTCTGGAGAATTTCACATGCCTTGGGTATGGCCGCTCTGGCTCCCCTGCTGGTTCTTTTTTTCCGCAATCTCATAGGGGAACATGAGGCGTTGCTGTCAAAAAAAATCTTCTGGTATGTTTTTGCCGGCGCGTGCTGCACAGCCTTATTTTTTCTCCTGTTCATGGAAAGCCAGCATCCCGCAGAATTTGTTATCTATGGATTCGCTGCTTCGGTTCTTGGCTTGTGTTTCACTGCTCTCATCAGGTCCACCGTCGGCGCCGAGGGGGCACGAAAGAAACGCCTATGGTATGTGCTGATAGCGGTAGTTATCTGGGGCCTGTTAAGCATGAGCGACATTCTTCAACAGGCGGGATACGCCATGCCCGCCCTTTCTGAAATAGGCGCGACGGCCCTGGTCTATTTAATGCTGATCATAATCGTATATCCTAAACTTCCCGAACTTTATGAAATTATGGCACGGGCTGGAATCATTTTTTTTCTGATCCTTTTCGTGGCAGGGATCTTTTACGCCGTTGCCCGCGCCTTCGGAACTTTATCGTCGTTGCCGGACTTCAACCTTGTTGTAATGGCTTCCTTCATAATCGTTATATTCATAGATCCAGTGAAGCTGCTAATGAAGCGGGCCGTAAGCCATGTTTTCTTCGATGGAAGAGTCGCCTTTACTTCTCTCTTTGCCCTAGAGGACGAGCTGGAAAAGGAAAAATCACTGTTTCTTGAAGAAATGGCCAGGGGCCTGGCCCATGAAATAAGAAACCCCCTTGGATCCATAAAAGGAGCTGCCCAGTATTTGAAGGCGGGAGCAGATGCCGGCGAATCGGAACAACTTCTCGGTGTCATAACCGAGGAGGTGGACAGGCTGGGCAACGTTGTGTCGCGCTTTCTTACTTACGCTAATCCTTACGTGATAAACGCGAAACCCCATGATATGAACATGCTGCTTGAGCGGGCCATAGATCTTATCAGGCGCGATCATTTTCCCGAGAGCATCATCATAGAAAAAGACCTTGCGCCGGATCTTCCGCATGTAAACCTGGATGAGGAGCAGTTCATGCAGGTTATCTTCAACATAATCCTCAACGCCCTTGAGGCTATGCCCGAAGGTGGGGTTCTGACCGTTTCATCTGCTCTGCGTGAGGAAGAGGGATCACTTTCTGTGGATCTTACAATAGAGGATACGGGCGCGGGAATCAGCAAGGATAATATGCGGAAGCTCTTTAAGCCTTTCTTTACCACTAAAAAGGGTGGAACCGGACTTGGGCTTGCAATCTGCCGGAAAATCGTTACAGAACACGGCGGCTATATGAACGTGACCTCGCAGAGCGGCAAAGGCACGGCCTTTCATATAATTCTTCCAGTAGGATAATTATTTGCCACCCTGGCATATATCAGGCAAATTTCTTGACTGAAAGGCAGGACCATAATAGGTTCCTGTTGAAAAATTACATTACAACGACGTCTCCATATAAGAAAAACGGGTTGGGCAGGCTGTAAATAGGGTTAATTTTTTGCTCTTGAATGGGAAGCCGAAAACGATGAGTTCCATTCTGGTAGTTGATGACGAAAAAAATATGCGCCTTGTCCTCGCGGCAATGCTGAGGCGGGAAGGGCATACTGTGCTCACCGCCGCCGATGGTATTGAGGCCCAGGACATCATAAGAAAAAATGATGTTACCGTGGTCGTTTCGGATCTGAAAATGCCGCGTCTGGACGGTTTCGGCCTGCTCGAGTGGGTTGCCGATGAGGATCCATCGCTTCCTGTCATAATAATAACCGCTCATGGAACAATAGCCAACGCCGTTGAAGCTGTCAAAAAGGGCGCCTTTGATTATATCACCAAGCCCTTCGACCAGGAGGATCTGAAAAATGTAATCGGCAAGGCGGTCAGCACAAAAAAACTGACCGATCATGAACTGGTTATACCTCTCGATGACATGGGGCGGCGCGAAATAATCGGAACGAGCGCTCCCATGAGAAAGCTTTATGAAACCATAAGAACGGTGGCGCCGACGACGGCTACGGTGCTGGTAAAGGGAGAGACTGGAACGGGAAAGGAACTGGTGGCCCGGGCCATTCACGACGGAAGCCCCCGAAGGGACAATCCATTTATCAAGATCAACTGCGCCGCTATTCCCGAAAACCTGCTGGAAAGCGAACTGTTCGGCTATGAAAAGGGCGCTTTTACCGGAGCTACGCACAAAAAAATTGGCCGTTTCGAAAAGGCCCACGGCGGAACTATTTTTCTCGATGAAATCGGTGATCTTCCCCGCGATATGCAGGCGAAGCTGCTGCGGGTGATTCAGGACCAGGAATTCGAACGGGTGGGCGGTCTCCGAACGGTGAAGGTTGATGTGAGGATTGTGGCGGCAAGCAACAGGGATCTCAGGAAGGACGTTTCCGATGGTACATTCCGTGAAGATCTCTATTACAGGATCAATGTAGTACCCATGGAACTTCCGCCTCTGCGTGAACGAAAAGACGACATCTCACCCCTGGTTTCTTTTTTCCTGGGCAAATTTAACCGTAAACTGGGACGAAGCGTTGAATCCATCGATCGGGAAGTTATCGATTGTTTCGCGAAATATCAATGGCCAGGCAATATCCGTGAACTGGAAAATCTGCTGGAGCGCCTGGTTCTTCTGGTGCAGGGTGACCGCATCCGACTGGAGGACCTGCCCGACGAAATACTTTTATGCCGGGAAGCTGACAACGGCAAGAAACCAGTTGGGGAAAGCTGGAATTTCAAGGAAATTCTTAGAGAGAAAACCGAGTCCATGGAGCGGGAAATGATAGAAAATATCCTTCGAGCCTGTGAGGGAAACGTTACGCGGGCGGCTCGGCGCCTGGGTCTTAGCAGGAAGGCCCTGCAGTTGAAAATGATAAAATATGGTTTGAGAAAATAGCCAGATTTTCGAGCCGGAAATCATTCCGCAAACCCCCGTGTCACTTATGTCGTTGATAATCCGGTTCGATCACGGGGATTAGCCTGAAAAACAGAAGAGACAATTATATGATCAACAGGATTGAAGTTGCCTTCAGGGAAGGCGTGGGCGATGCCCATGGGGCCAGGACGAAGGAAAAGATCCGGGAGCATCTGGGGATTGATGTTGAGATGGTGCGCACAATCGAAGTCTATACCATCGAAGGTGACCTCTCAGAGAAAGAACTGGAGGCAGCCGCCGGGGGCCCTCTTTCCGATCCAATCATCCAATGCTACGGTATCAACCAACCCTTGGCCAGCGACTTTTCCTTTCTCATCGAGGTGGGGTTCCGCCCCGGTGTTACGGACAATGTCGGGAAAACGGCCAGGGAAGCCATAGCCTACCTGCTTGGTCCCGATGAAAAGCTCCGCGTCAGGGGTGTCTACACTTCCCGCCAATACGTCATCAGAGGGGGCATGGGGAGAAGCGAGGCTGAGCGGATTGCCTCGGGCCTGCTGGCAAACGATCTGACCCAGCATTACGATATTTTCGA
>JAQUQY010000067.1 GCA_028715865.1 Syntrophales bacterium | reverse complement strand
GCCAGGGCATGCCGGGATCTTGCCGCCGAAGAAGCAGCGAAAAAAAAGGATGCCGGGGCGCCCTTCGTAATCCGCCTCAAGTTTCCCCTGGAGGGGCGAACCCTTTTCGAAGACGTGGTCCGGCGAAAGGTTGCCGTTGAAAATATTCTTGTCGATGATCAGGTGCTGATAAAATCCGACGGGTATCCCACTTATCATCTGGCCAACGTGGTTGATGACCACCTGATGGGAATAACGCACATCATCCGGGGTGAAGAGTGGCTTTCCAGTGTTCCGAAGCACATCTATCTCTACCACGCCTTCGGCTGGGAGGTTCCCATCTTTGTCCATCTTCCGCTGCTGCTCAATGCCGACCGGAGCAAACTGAGCAAGCGACAGGGCGACGTAGCCGTAGAAAGTTACCTCGACCGGGGCTATCTTCCGGAGGCTCTCCTTAATTTCATTGCCCTTCTGGGGTGGCATACCGCCGATGACCGTGAATTATTTACACTTGAGGAGCTTATAAGGGAGTTTTCCCTTGATCGTATAAACAAGGCCGGCGCCGTTTTTGACGTGGACAAGCTGAACTGGATGAACGGATGGTACATTCGTAACCTGGATGTATCTGTAATTGCCGATCGGTCCAGGCCTTTTTTCGAGGCTGAAGGTTTTGAGGTATCGGACCGTGATACATTTGTAAAGGTGGTGGCCGTTGCCCGCGACTATGTGTCATGCCTGGATGAAATGGTGGACAGGGGACGGATGTTTTACGAAGACCTCGTTTTTACTGAAGAACATCGGACGTTCCTTAATGAGGCTCAATCGGTGAAAATTTTTGAACGATTGATCGGGGCGCTCACAGAGAAACAGGTCTGGACCCGTAACGATAGTGACGACTTTATCAAGAAAGCCATGGGGGAGCTCAGCCTGAAGGGCAAGCAGTTTTATTTTCCCCTCCGACTGGCGCTATTCGGGAACACCCATGGTCCTGACATTCCGACACTTATTGATATTCTTGGACCCGCTGAAACGATCCGGCGCCTGCGCCGGGCCATGGAAACAGGCTGAAGTCAGCCGCTAGTACCTTGTAACTCTTTAACTGACGCAAGGAATTATTCTTAGTCTTCATTCGTAACCCAACATTCGCGATCATTACTTGCGAATCTTAGCCCGTTACACGGCACTAGGGAGGGAAGAAACGATGGTATCTGTTCTTTTAATAGGAAACGGGGCCAGGGAGCATGTGATTGCCGAGACGTTAGGGAGATCCGCCCGGCGTCCGTCACTCTATTCCTGGATGCAGTCCAACAACCCCGGCATTGCCGCCCATTCTTCCGAAACACGCCTGGGAAACTACGGAGATCTCGATGGAATCGTTCAATTTGCCAGGACAGGGAAGGTCGATTTCGCCGTCGTTGGCCCGGAAGATCCCCTTAACAGGGGAGTCGTAGACGCGCTACTGAAAGCCGGGATTCCTTCCGTCGGTCCGACACAGTCACTGGCAAGGCTTGAAACATCAAAAATGTTCACACGCGATCTCCTTGAGAAATACGGTATTCCAGGCAATCCACGCTTCAGAACCTTCGTCTCCAAGGAGGGCATCAGGGAGTTTATTGCCGAATTCAGCGACGGCGCCGTCATAAAACCGGACGGTCTCACCGGCGGCAAGGGTGTCATGGTAGAGGGAGATCATTTCCAGGGTGCCGACGAGGCCCTTTCAATCTGCGCGTCAATTCTGAAAAAGCATGGGGCTGTCCTTGTGGAAGAGAAGCTGGAGGGCGAGGAGTATTCTCTCCAGTGTTTCTGTGACGGAAAGACGGTGGTTCCCATGCCCGCCGTGCAGGATCACAAGCGGCGCTTCGCCGGCGACGAAGGTCCCAACACTGGCGGAATGGGTTCATATTCATCCAGTGACCACAGCCTTCCCTTCCTGCGCCCTGGAGACATCGCCGATGGGCTGGCCATTACGGAAAGAGTCGCCGACGCTATCTACCGCGAAACAGGTTCTCTGTACAAGGGAATCATGTACGGTGGTTTTATGGTAACCGCTGCGGGCGTGCGGCTCCTGGAATACAACGCCCGTTTCGGCGATCCCGAGGCGATGAACGTTCTACCCCTGATTAAAACGGATTTTGTAGATCTATGCATGGCCTTAATCGACGGCACGCTCGCCAGTCTTTCCATTGAATTCGAAGAAAAGGCCACTGTATGCAAATACGTTGTTCCCCGGGGCTACGGCCTGCCGGCGGATAATCAAGACGAGGGTTCCACTTCGGCAAGGATCGCCATCGGCGAAACCTCGGATGTGAACATATACTACTCTTCTGTGGATCAGCGTGAAGACGGGCTCTACATGACGTCCTCCCGTGCCCTGGGGGTTGTTGGAATAGCCGGCGACCTTGAAACAGCAGAGAAACTGGCCGAAGAGGCCATTGCCTCCATAAGCGGCCCCGTGGACCACCGTTCCGATATCGGCACGGCAGCGCTTATCAACAGGCGCATCGAACACATGAAAAAAATCAGGGGTTGACGGTGAGGATGAGAAGTTTTTAGCGAAATTGCAATAACGTTATTCAAGGGGAATGAAAGGTGCGACATGGAAAACAAGATTAAGCGGGCATTGATAAGCGTTACGGACAAGAAGGGTATCGTAGAGTTTGCATCGGAACTCGAGAAGTTCAATGTTGAGATACTTTCAACGGGCGGGACGGCCTCGCAGCTCAGGGAAAACGGCATCTCCGTTATCGACGTTTCCGATTATACAGGTTTTCCGGAGATGATGGACGGGCGCCTGAAGACGCTACATCCCAAAATTCATGGAGGTATCCTGGCTGTCAGAGATAACGCTCAACACATGGGCGCCCTGAAAAAGCATGAAATGGGCACGATCGACATGGTGGTTATAAATCTCTACCGTTTTGAAGACACGGTTGCCCGTGAGGGATGCACCCTTGAAGAGGCAGTGGAAAATATCGACATCGGCGGGCCAACCATGCTGCGGGCGGCGGCAAAGAACTGGCCCTACGTCACCGTGGTAACCGATCCCGCCGATTACGGTCTGATTATAAAGGAGATGAATAATCGTGGAGGGGCTGTTTCGAGGAACACCAATTATTCCATGGCCGCGAAAACCTTTCAGCTGACGGCCCGTTATGACGGCGCCATTTCTAACTATCTGGGCAGGACCGGACCTGACGAGAGAATGAGGGATTTTCCCGATACGTTGACGCTCCAGTTCGAGAAGGCGCAGAATCTCCGATACGGTGAGAATCCCCATCAGAAAGCCGCATTTTACAGGGAAGGGGACCTGTCGCTGTCGTCCATTGCCACGGCCAGGCAGATCCAGGGCAAGGAGCTTTCTTACAACAATATCATGGACAGCGATGCCGCATGGCAAGCCGTTTCAGACTTCAAACTGCCCGCGGCGGTCATCATGAAGCACGCCAATCCCTGCGGCGCCGCCACTGCCGGTGAGAATCTCCGGGACGCTTATGTAAAAGCCATGGAAACAGATCCCGTTTCAGCCTTCGGCGGCATAGTAAGTTTTAACAGGCCCGTGGACGGGAAAACTGCGGAAGAGCTGGCGAAGATATTTCTCGAGGTAATTATCGCTCCCGGTTTCGAACCCGAGGCCCGTGAGCTTCTCGCTGACCGCAAAAACGTGCGTCTTCTCGAAATCCCTTCTTCAATGGATTCGAAATCGCCGGGTCTCGATTTCAGGCGCGTTGCCGGAGGGCTCCTTGTGCAGGAGCGGGATGCTGTTATTGACGACGTGCGGTCCGCACAGGTTGTAACGAAACGCGCCCCTACGGATGAAGAGTACCAGGCTCTTGATTTTGCCTGGAAAGTTGTGAAACACGTCAAATCCAACGCCATAGTTTTCGCCGCGAAGGATCAGCTTGTGGGCGTGGGTGCCGGCCAGATGAGCCGGGTGGACTCGGTTGAAATAGCCCGTATGAAGGCCCAGCTTCCCACAGCGGGAACGGTTCTCGCGTCGGACGCTTTCTTTCCATTCCGTGACGGCATAGACATGGCGGCAAAGGCAGGCGTGACGGCAATAGTGCAGCCCGGCGGTTCGATCCGTGATGAGGACGCCATCAAGGCTGCCGATGAGCACGGAATTGCAATGGTATTTACGGGAAGGCGTCATTTCAAACACTGACGGCTGCGTTAAAGGCTTAGGAAGCAGCGGAACTCTTTATTCTTATTGTTTCATGAACCATAGCCACGCCCCCTCACGGGGAGCGTGGTAAAAAAGTATTCAAACAACATTATTGGGGAGAAAGCAATGTCCACGGAGACCACACCGATTGTCAGCGTTGTCATGGGGAGTGATTCTGACTATCCCGTAATGGAGGAAGCTCTTGCTCTGCTAAAAAAGTTTGGCGTTCCATGCGAGGCCATACTTGCCTCGGCCCACCGTTCTCCCGATCGAACGAACAGGTTCTGTGCCGACGCGGAGAACCGGGGTATCCGGATTGTCATCGCGGGAGCCGGAGCCGCGGCCCATCTGGCGGGAGTTATAGCTTCACAGACAACCCTTCCGGTTATCGGGGTACCCATTGATTCTTCACCCCTCAAGGGCCTTGACGCCCTGCTTTCGATGGTGCAGATGCCCGGGGGTGTTCCCGTGGCCACAATGGCCCTCGGGAAAGCGGGGGCGAAAAACGCCGCCCTCTTCGCCATTCGTATACTAGCGATGACGGATGTATCGCTTAAGGCCAAGCTGGAAGAGTACATAGATGAAATGGCACGGGACTTGGAAGAGAGACAGAAGACCCTCGGTAAATGAGCCCGCTTATTATACCAGTCGATCCACTCAGCCCTTCGGAAGATGCCATTGATGAAGCAGCGGAACTTCTCAGGGAGGGGAAAGTCATCGCCTATCCCACGGAAACTTTTTATGGTATCGGCGCCGATGGAACCAACGAAAATGCTGTGGACAGAATTTTTACAATCAAGGGTCGTAAAAAAAACCTTCCCATTTCCTTGATCATAGGCGAACTGATTCATCTGGAACCGCTGATTAAAGCCTTGCCCGAGGCCGGCAAAAGGATTATCAGAGCGTTCTGGCCGGGCGCGGTTACAATTCTTTTTGAGGCGTCGCCCGCAGTATCAACAAAGCTGACGGCAGGTACGGGGAAAATAGGAATTCGCCTTTCCAGCCACCCCCTGGCGACGCTTCTTGCCAGTCGGCTGGGAGGGCCGCTGACTGCCACCAGCGCCAACCGTTCAGGCGAAGCGGAATGCTCATCCGCCGAAGAAGTGCTTGCCCTTTTGGGCGACGATATGGATGCTGTTATCGACGGCGGCAGAGCGCCGGGACCTCCCGGTTCAACCATTATAGATGTAACCATGGAATCCCCGCGGATTCTAAGGGAAGGGGCCGTTACAGCAGAGAAAATTGCTAAGATTCTAAAAGGATCTTAGCGGCCGTAACAGGCATGTCAAGCGACTGCCGGGATGAACCTTGAATCAACGAGCCCCGTTTTGCATTGAGGGCGTCACATCAACCAGCTCTACAACGAAGAGACCGGCTTCTTCGGTGGGATTAACGAAGGCCAGCATAAAGGGTATGGGACCCCCGGGAGGTACGGTTACACCCCGCTGATCCCTTCCGGAAGGCATCAAAAGTTCCCGCTCGATTTCCTTTTTCGTGAGATTCCGAAGCTCCGCTTCCGAGAGAAGGTTGCCGCAGAAGGACTCTGTTTCGGCAATCACTTTTCTATCGGAGTCCATCAGCTTTCCCCTGACCCTTATCGATGATAGGCTGAAATCGTTTCTGTTCATGGCGATCCCCTCGATTATAAGGATTTTCCCCGCTATCCAGTTGTCGTGAATCGATTCCTGAACATCGACCAGTTCCACATTCTGCCGGGCCTGTTCTGCGGGCGATCTTTGGTCGCGTGAGCCAATCCAACCTTCGAGGGATAAAAGAACCTTAGTGAAGCTCACCGTTACCGATGTTCTTAAAGGGGAGCTCTGCCATAAAATAATCGTTGTCCATGCCAGGACAAGGCAGAGAACAAGAAAGATAAAACGGCCCGTCGTGAGGAGGCTCCGCTGAACGGTGGGGGGATCTGCGATATCGTGATTTTCGGAGACGTGGACAGTTGCTTCTTCCTCTTCGTCGCCGGTATCGGCAGAGTCGGCGGAGCCTCCTCCTGTCTTAATATCGTCCAGCAGTTCCGCTATGCGCTTGAAATCATCTTCTTCCGGTCCAGCTGGTTCCCTGGGAGTTACGCTTTTATCAACAGGTGGGGCGGCGGAGCGGGGCTGGTCGAAAACGTGCCCGCACCGCGAACACCTGAAACGAAGGCCCTCTTTTTTTTTAAATACCTCATCATCAACGCGGTATCTCGCGGCGCAGAGAGGGCATTTAACTATCACTCTTCACCCCCGAATAAGCCGCCTCATCCAGAGCGTATATGTCGGGCAGGCATCGGTACTGGTCGTCATAATCAAGCCCATAACCAACAATAAAACCCTTTTCAACATTGAATCCTACGTAATCGGGCTGAAAATCCGTTTGTCGCCGCTCCTTTTTGTCAAGCAGAGTGCAGGAACGGAGAGAACGGGGATTTCTTTTTCTTAAACGTTCGGCGAAAAAAGCTATGGTTATTCCCGTGTCGACAATATCTTCAATGATTAGAACATCTCTTCCATGTACGGGAACTTCTATATCCTTCTTTATTTCAACTATGCCAGTGCTTTCGGTACCGGAACCGTAGCTGGCCAGGCGGGCGAAATCTACAACGTGTGGGATGCTCAGATTACGGGTAAGGTCGGCAAGGAAAATGAAAGCACCCTTCAGGATTGCCACTATCACCAGGTCTTTACCTTCGTAATCACGGCTGATTTCGTCGGCAAGCTCACGAACCCGCCCATTGATTTTGCTTCTGTCGAAGAGAATGCTGCCTTTTATTTCGTTCATTTCCCCCTCCTGATTGTTCTTCATAAACTAACGGTAAACACCTGTCAAACACTATGAATACGGCATAAGCAAGAATTCTGCAAAAAACTCATTCGGTCTTTTAAGAAATTAGCAATTGAACCAGCAATCTTAAAACCCGCATGTATTAACTCAATATTCGGGTTTGGCAGGCGGTAGAGTAACGATGCCGTTTGATCAGCCCTTCCGTTTCTTTTGCGGAGGACATCCGCAGGCAGTACGGTTACAGGCGCCAGCTACGGCTCAGCCTTTGTTGTGTAGCAGGATACAAAATTATGAAAAGCTTCTTCTATAATGTCTTCGGCATGCCTCAATTCCCGCCTGGAGCTGAAGCTGGAGGTAAGGCTCAAAAATATTTTATCGAACCGTGACCGGTTGCAGCCCAGGGCTTCATAGTCGATATGACTTATCATGTACTGGGAGCCGTCGAAATAATACTTGCCCAGGCGGTTAGAGTCGGGAGAGCGAAAGGGCCAGGTTATCTTGAAGGAAAAAAAATCCCGCACAAGGTCTTTCAGTGGACCCTCCTCGATCCGTGAGGAATCTGGTACTTCTCCGAGGGACTCCGACAAATGACGAAAATATTCCTTAATCA
>JAQUQY010000066.1 GCA_028715865.1 Syntrophales bacterium | reverse complement strand
TCATGTCCACCAACAACATACTTTCCCCCGCGAGCGGAAAGCCAATTATTGTTCCTAATCAGGATATCGTACTTGGCGTCTATTACCTGACCAGGTCAGGCCGTTTTCTGCAGGGCGAGGGCATGATTTTCTCCGATCCCGAAGAAGTCCGTTGCGCCTATGACGCCGGTCAGGCTGCCCTTCACGCCCAGGTGAAGGTCAGGATGAACGGGAAAATCGTCGATACAACCGTTGGAAGAGTGCTGCTCTATGAGATAGTGCCAAGGGAAATACCATTCGATTTTGTCAACAAGGTGATGAACAAAAAGGAGCTGTCAAATCTCGTTGATTATGCCTACCGTGTCTGCGGTGCGAAAACAACGGTTATTCTGGCGGACAGGCTAAAGGACCTGGGATTCAGGTACGCCACAGTATCCGGACTTTCCATATCAATTGACAATATGGTCATTCCCGCCGGCAAAACGGAGATTGTAAATCGCGCCACCGACGATGTTCTCGAGATTCAGAAGCAGTACATGGAAGGATTGATTACCGATGGTGAGCGATACAATAAGGTTATAGACATCTGGGCTCATGCTACGGAACGCGTTGCTGACGAGATGCTGCGTGATATCGCCACAGATGAAGTAACGAGCCCTGATGGCGAGAAGGTGCTGGTGGAGAGCTTTAACCCCATTTTCATGATGGCTGACTCAGGAGCGAGGGGCAGCGCCGCGCAGATAAGGCAGCTTGCGGGCATGAGAGGGCTAATGGCTAAACCTTCCGGTGAAATCATCGAAACACCAATCACGGCTAATTTCAGGGAAGGTTTGTCAGTTCTTCAGTACTTTATTTCGACACACGGCGCCCGCAAGGGACTTGCCGACACGGCACTTAAGACGGCTAATTCGGGATACCTGACCAGAAGGCTGGTTGATGTCGCGCAGGACGCCATTGTAAGTGAAGACGACTGTAACACCTTTGACGGAATATACGTTTCAGCGCTGGTCGAGGGGGGAGAAATAATAGAAACCGCAGGTGAGCGTGTTCTCGGACGGGTAGCCCTCGAAGATATCACCGATCCTTTCACCGGGGAAATCCTGGTGTCAGCGAATGAGGAAATCGATGAGGCGCTTGCTGAAAGCATCGATCGGGTCGGTTTGGAACGGGTACTTATACGGTCGGCATTGACATGCAAGAGCACCTACGGCGTGTGTGCCAGATGCTATGGGCGTGATCTTGCCCATGGCCATCTTGTGAATATTGGAGAGGCCGTGGGGATCATCGCAGGCCAGTCTATTGGTGAACCGGGAACCCAGCGCACAATGAGAACCTTTCATATCGGCGGTACGGCCAAGTTTGAAGAGCATTCCACGTTGGAGGCCCGCCATGACGGAAAAGTCCAGTTTTTCAATCTTTCCACTTCGACTAACCGTTACGGCGAAACGATTGTGATGAGCAGGAACGGTGAAACGCATGTCCTTGACGATCATGGAAGAAGCCGGGGCAAGTATCCCGTTCCTTATGGCGCCAGGCTGAGAGTTAAGGAAGGCCAGGAGATAAAGAAGGGCGACCTGCTGGCCGAGTGGGATCCCTATTCTATTCCCATCATTTCCGAGGTGGATGGAATTATCAAGTATGGCGACATAGTAGAAGGCAAGACCATCCAGGAGCAGGTTGACGAGGTTACGGGACTTTCAAGGAAAGTCGTGGTGGAACATCAGGACCCCAGCCTGCGCCCTCGTGTTTCCATTAAGGATTCCGAAGGCAAGACGATGCGCCTTCCGGGAACCAGGGGGGTTGCGAGGCACTTAATGCCTGTGGGCGCCAACATAGTTCTTGCTTCGGGAGACATGGTAAAAGCAGGCGATATCATAGCCAGGATTCCCCGGGAGACTACAAAGACAAAGGACATAACCGGTGGACTTCCCAGAGTGGCCGAACTCTTCGAGGCTCGAAGGCCCAAGGAAAACGCTGTTATATCAGAAATTGACGGTATCGTGAGTTACGGTGAAGATACAAAGGGGAAGCGACAGGTCATCATAACTCCCGACGTTGGAGAGCCTAAGGAGTATTTTATTCCCAAGGGCAAGCACGTAAGCGTACAAGAGGGCGACTCGGTTACGGCCGGCCAGGCCCTCATGGAGGGAGCCAGTAATCCCCATGACATATTGACTATAAAGGGAGACAAGGAACTTGCCCGATACCTTGTAGATGAAGTGCAGGAGGTGTATCGTCTTCAGGGAGTCAAGATAAACGACAAGCACATTGAGATCATTGTCAGGCAGATGCTGCGGAAGGTTCGCATTGTGGAGCCCGGTGATACAAAATTCCTGGCCGACGAACAGGTTGACAGGATGCGTTTTGAAGACGAAAACAACCGTGTAACTGAGAAGGAAGGAACGCCGGCCGTGGGAGAACCGCTCCTGCTCGGCATAACCAAGGCTTCTCTGAGTACGAACAGCTTCATTTCCGCGGCATCATTCCAGGAGACGACACGGGTTCTGACAGAGGCGGCCATGGCGGGCAAAGTGGATCACCTTCGGGGCCTCAAGGAAAATGTCATCATGGGCAGGCTGATTCCGGCGGGCACGGGCCTTTCCGCCTACAAGAAGCTGGGCATCAAAGTCATCGGTGCTGAAGAAGAGCCCGCGGTTGAGATTATGGAAATAAATGACGGTATTAAAGAGAAAACCCTTGACAGTGGGGATGTGAATTGATAAATGCCAGCGTCTTTGCTGTTTATGAAAACAGCCTGTTCCGACAAGTGAGTACGGAGAGGAATAATGCCGACGATTAACCAGTTGATTCGAAAGGGAAGAGTACAACCAAAGAAGAAGACAGCGGCGCCCGCGCTAGCAAGCTGTCCCCAGCGCAGGGGCGTCTGTGTCAGGGTATACACGACGACACCAAAGAAGCCCAATTCGGCTTTACGGAAAGTGGCCCGTGTCCGCCTTACGAGCGGCTATGAAGTAACTTCCTACATACCCGGAATTGGCCATAATCTGCAGGAACACTCCGTTGTTCTTGTAAGAGGAGGCAGGGTGAAGGATCTTCCCGGCGTGAGGTACCATATTGTGAGGGGAGCCCTCGATGCGGTTGGGGTGCAGGACAGGAAGCAGGGCAGATCCAAATACGGCGCAAAGAAGCCGAAGTAACCAGGGATAACTCTATGCCAAGAAGAAGAGATGTAGCTAAACGAAAATTGCTGCCTGATCCAAAGTATAATAATTTGCTGGTTACCCGGTTTATAAACAATCTTTTAAAGCGGGGTAAAAAAAGCGTCGCAGAATCCATCCTTTACGATGCCTTTGACGTTGTTGAAGACAAGATGAAGGAATCTCCTCTGGCAGTATTTGAGCGGGCGCTTGAAAACGTTAAGCCCGTACTTGAGGTTAAGTCAAGAAGGGTCGGCGGCGCAACCTACCAGGTTCCGACAGAGGTCCGTGCGGATCGCCGTGTGGCTCTCGCAATTCGATGGATTATCGGAAACGCCAAAAGTAGAGCCGGGAAGAGCATGGAAGAGAAACTGGCGGCTGAATTAATTGATGCTGCCGGCAACAGGGGCGCTTCAGTCAAAAAGAGGGAAGATACCCACAAAATGGCTGAGGCCAACAAGGCCTTCGCCCATTACCGATTTTGATATGGACCGGGTTCAACTCCTTGAATGCGGGATGTCTTGATCGGTATAGGCTCAGGCAGTATAGGCTCAGACGCCTGTGGTTATGTCAGCTCCACGACTGAAAACCGGTGGGTTTGATCGTAAATTTTTGACATTTGAGGTTAATTAATGAGAATCGAACCGGCATGGCCGGTGTCATGTAAAGTTGCAATTGCCGGACAGGCTGTGATTAGTAGAGAAAACATCGTCCATTTGAACTAAAGGAGGCAATGGTTATGGCGAAGAAAAAATTTGAAAGGAAAAAGCCCCATCTCAACGTTGGGACAATCGGACATGTTGATCATGGCAAAACAACATTAACCGCCGCGATTACAAAGCATTTGTCAAGTAAGGGGCTGGCGGAGTTCAAGGCCTTTGATCAGATCGATAACGCTCCCGAAGAGAAGGAGCGAGGCGTAACCATCAATATCTCTCACGTTGAATACGAGACGGACAAGCGCCATTACGCTCATGTGGACTGTCCCGGTCACGCCGACTATATAAAGAACATGATTTCGGGAGCCGCCCACATGGACGGTACAATTCTGGTCGTTGCCGCCTCCGACGGTCCCATGCCCCAGACTCGTGAGCACATTCTCCTCGCCCGCCAGGTGCAGGTTCCCTATATAGTTGTTTTTATGAATAAGGTAGATCTAGTGGATGATCCCGAACTTCTGGACCTTGTAGAGCTTGAGCTGCGTGAGCTTCTTACGGCATACGAGTTTCCGGGCGACGACCTGCCCATTGTCAGGGGGTCCGCCCTGAAGGCCCTTGAAACGGACGATCCAAATTCAGAAGATGCAAAGTGCATATGGGAACTGATGGATGCCGTGGATAATTTTATTCCCGAGCCCGAGAGGGACCTTGACAAACCCTTCCTCATGCCCATAGGTGACGTTTTTACCATTTCAGGACGGGGCACGGTGGTAACGGGTCGAATCGACCGCGGCATCGTGAGGACCGGCGAAGAAATCGAAGTTGTCGGCATCAGGCCCACTTTCAAAACTGTCTGCACCGGTGTTGAAATGTTCCGCAAGACCCTTGATGAAGGAAGGGCAGGGGATGATGTCGGTGTTCTCCTTCGGGGGACAAAGCGTGACGAGGTGGAAAGAGGACAGGTTGTGGCCAAACCAGGCTCAATAACCCCACACACGAAGTTTATGGCCCAGGTCTACGTTTTGACAAAGGAAGAAGGCGGAAGGCACACACCGTTTTTTGAAGGCTACAGGCCCCAGTTTTATTTTAGAACAACGGACGTAACGGGTGTTGCATACCTTCCCGAGGGAGTTGAGATGGTTATGCCCGGAGATAATGTAGAGCTCAGGGGAGAGCTTATAACACCCATCGCCATGGAAGAGCAGTTGCGATTCGCTATCCGCGAAGGCGGAAGGACAGTAGGCGCCGGTGTCATAAGCAAGATAATAGAGTAGCGTTCGAGACTGAATCTGTCGGGTTAACAGGAGCTAATGGAAAATCAGAAGATTAGGATAAGGCTTAAGGCCTATGACTACAAGCTGCTTGATCGGTCCGCGGAAGATATCGTTGAAACGGCCAAGAGGACAGGAGCCCGTGTTGCCGGACCCATTCCGCTTCCCACGGACATCAACCGCTATTGTGTGAACCGTTCGCCCCATGTGGATAAGAAATCCAGGGAACAGTTCGAAATTAGAACGCATAAGAGGCTCATAGATATTATTGAGCCGACGCAGGCGACGGTGGACACTCTTATGAAGCTGGATCTGTCGGCCGGTGTTGATGTGGAGATCAAGTTGTAAAGTGAAAGAGAGCGGGGAGATGGTGAGCGGTTTCAACCAATCTCCGCCTTTTTTCTTAAATCAGGGTTAGGGAATCGTGTCAGCTATGGAACGGGGACTGATCGGCAAGAAGCTGGGGATGACCCAGATATTTTGGGGGGATGGCACTGTCATCCCGGTAACGGTCGTCGAAGCGGGGCCCTGCGTCGTTATCCAGAAAAAGACTGTAGAAAAAGACGGTTACGGAGCGGTGCAGATCGGTTTTGAACGGCGCACAGAGAAGCGAACTACCAAGCCCCTTCGAGGCCACTTGAAAAAGGCCGACAAGGGATGCTTCAGGATTCTGAAAGAATTCAGGACCGAAAATCCTGAAGATTACGAGATCGGCCAGGAGTTGAAGGCGAATATCTTCGCCGTCGGAGATTACGTTGATGTGGTGGGAACAACCAAGGGAAGAGGCTTCGCCGGTGTCATAAAAAGGCATGGTTTCAGTGGTGGAAGGGCCACCCATGGCTCCATGTTTCATCGGGCTCCTGGCTCCATCGGCGCCAGCGCTCATCCTTCGAGAGTTTTCAAGGGTACGAAGCTGCCAGGACATATGGGAAATGCGCGCAAGACGGCTCAAAATCTTGTCATAGTTGGAGTCAGGCCCGAAAGGAACCTTATTTTTATAAAGGGAGCCGTTCCGGGCAGTGTTAGCGGTATCGTGATCATAAAGGATGCCGTCAAATAAGAATCTTTTGGAGAGTTAAAGATGGCCCTTCAGGAAGTGTACGATATTGACAGGAACAAGGTCGGCGAGGTCGTTCTCGACGATCGGGTCTTTGCCGTTCCCGTAAATAAAGATGTTATTTATGAAGTGGTGACGATGCAGCGGGCTAAGCGCAGAAGCGGCAATGCTTCTACGAAGCGCAGAAGCGAAGTGCGTGGGGGCGGGAGGAAGCCCTGGCGCCAGAAGGGAACAGGACGAGCAAGAGTAGGGACTATACGATCTCCTATCTGGCGAGGCGGAGGTATCGTTTTCGGGCCTAAACCCCGTGATTATTCCTATAAAGTTCCAAAGAAAGTCAGGAAGGCGGCCCTGAGGTCGGCTCTAAGCATGAAGTTAAAGGAAAACAGGATTATAATACTGAGAGACTTTCCCATGGATGAAATAAAGACGAAAAAATTCAAGGAAGTCCTTGACCGTTTTGAGCTTTCAAAAGTTCTCTTTGTTCTGGACAGGGCAGACATGGTGCTCGACAAATCCTCCAGAAACATTCCAGATGTAAAAATGATGAGAACCGAGGGCATCAATGTTTATGATTTGCTGCGCTACGATACGGTGGTACTTATGGAGCCCTCGGTAAAAATGATAGAGGGGGCTTTGTTGTCGTAATGGAATTATATTCTGTCCTAAAACGGCCTCTGATAACGGAAAAAAGCACAATTCTTCGTGAGGGAGCAAATGCCTATGTTTTTGAAATAGAACGCTCCGCCACAAAGGTCGATGTAAGGCGCGCCGTGGAGAAGATATTCAAGGTAGTAGTAACTGATGTGCGCACCGTAAATATGCGAGGCAAGAAAAAACGCCACGGAAGAATCATCGGGCGCCGGAATCATTGGAAAAAAGCGATAGTTACCCTAGCCCCCGGAAACTCGATTGAAATATTCGAGGGCGCGTAGAGAAGAATAAGGCAGGCAATACATGGGAATCAAGACATACAAACCTACATCGCCGGGCAGACGCTCCCAGACGGTATCAACCTTTGAGGAAGTGACCAGAAAAAGCCCCGAAAAATCGCTGTTGAGGCCCCTTAAGAAATCGGGCGGGCGCAACAATAATGGCCGCATGACCAGCCGCTACAAGGGGGGGGGGCACAAACGGCGATACAGGATAATTGATTTCAAAAGGGAAAAAACGGACATACCCGGGCGTGTGACATCCATAGAATATGACCCGAACCGTTCGTCCAGGATTGCCCTTGTTTCCTACATGGATGGTGAGAAGCGCTACATACTGGCTCCCGTCGGCCTCAAGCCGGGGGATACCGTTATCAGCAGCGAAAGCGCCGACGTGAAACCTGGCAACGCTCTTCCGCTCAGCAACATCCCCCTGGGAACAATTATTCATAATCTCGAACTGAAAATTGGCAAAGGGGGACAGATTATCAGAAGCGCCGGTTCCTACGGTCAGCTAATGGCAAAGGAAGGTTCCTACGCTCAGAT
>JAQUQY010000065.1 GCA_028715865.1 Syntrophales bacterium | reverse complement strand
AAAACACCTCCAGCCTCAGTTCTGCTCAAACAGGCAGCCAAAATAGCAAAGGGAGCGGGAGATCCGAAAAGGGAAAAAGTGGGACGGATCACGAGGAAACAACTGAAGGAAAATGCCGAAATCAAGTACAAAGATTTAAACGCCGTTGACATGGAGGGCGCCTTGAACATTATCGGGGGAACTGCTCGATCCATGGGTATTGAAATTATTGATTAAAAAAAACCGAGGACATTTCGCGATGGCAAAGAAGGGCAAGGCATATCTTGAAGAGCGTAAAAAAGTGGAACCGGGCAAGAGCTATCCCATAAGAGAAGCGGTTGAACTGGTTGTTTCAACAGGGCGGGCCAAGTTTGACGAAACGGTGGATATCGCCGTTCGTCTGGGTGTTAACCCGAAACATGCCGACCAGATGGTACGCGGGAGCGTGGTGCTTCCAAACGGGCTCGGGAAAACAGTCAGGGTTCTTGTCTTCGCCAAAGGCGAGAAGGAAAGGGAAGCCGTGGAGGCAGGGGCCGATTATGCGGGCTCGGATGATCTTATTGACAAGATAAAAGATGGGTGGCTTGAATTCGACAGGGTCGTGGCTACGCCCGACATGATGGGAACAGTGGGCAAACTGGGTAAAATACTTGGCCCGAGAGGATTGATGCCTAACCCGAAAGTGGGAACGGTTACCTTTGATGTGAAACAGGCAGTAACAGAATTAAAGGCCGGGCAGGTGGAGTTTCGAGTTGACAAGGCGGGCATTGTCCATAGTCCCGTGGGCAAGGTGTCTTTCGGGGTAGACAAACTGGTTGAAAACATACTCGCCCTTATTGAAACAACAATAAAGCTGAAACCTGCATCCAGCAAGGGAACTTATTTGAAAAACATATCTCTCGCCACTACCATGGGGCCCGGTATCAAGGTAGACGCGGTCGATGTGAGGAACAGCCTGAGGGCCGTGTAAGAATATCAGCAACGAAGAGCGTGAAGTCGAAGACAGCAGGTACGGGAGTTTAAACGGAAACAGGCCTGCCGAGACGTTTTGTTTGAAGAGAAGGCAAGAGGTTTCTTCCTGTATAGCGGTCTGACTTTCGAGCGCATTCACTGAATTGATGAAAAATCTTTGGTTTGAAAGGAGGCCACCGATTGGACAGAAGTAAAAAAGAAGAGATAGTGTCGGAGCTGAACGAAAAGCTCAAGCGAGCCAAAATCGCTATGCTCGCAGACTACAGCGGGATCAGGGTAAAAGATCTCAGCGAGCTGAGAAATGAGCTTCGCAAGACCGGCAGCGACGTGAAGGTTGTAAAGAACAACCTTCTCAGCCGTGCCCTGAAGGATACGGAATACGCGGGCCTGGACTCCTTGCTGGGGGGACCGCGGGTGCTCATCCTTAATTACGAGGATGTTGTGGCGCCTACGAAGGTTCTCGTGGAATTCGCCAAGAAAAACGCATCCCTGGAGATAAAGGGCGGCGTTTACGAAGGATCGTCCCTTTCACAGGGAGAACTGACTACACTGGCGTCCCTGCCTGGGAAAGAAGTGCTTCAGGCAAAGCTGCTGTCCATGTTTGTTGCTGTTCAGACGCAGCTGGTAACGGTTCTGAGCGGAGTTCCAAGAGGGCTCGTAACGGTACTTGACGGTTATAGAGAGAAAAAAGAAGAAACCAATTAAAAGCATACAGGAAGGAATAAACCAATGTCAGATACAAAAATTACAAAAGCCGATGTCATTTCATTTATAGAGAACATGACAGTTCTTGAACTTTCGGAGATGGTGAAGGAGCTTGAGGAGCGGCTGGGCGTTTCCGCCGCCGCTCCCGTCGCCGCCGTCCAGGTTGCCGGCGGCGCAGCGGCTCAGGCGGAGGCTCAGGAAGAGCAGACCGAGTTCGACGCGGTACTCACAGGCTTTGGAGATCAGAAAATACAGGTTATTAAGGTAGTGAGGGCTGTTACAGGTCTAGGCCTGAAGGAAGCCAAGGATCTCGTGGAAGGTGTCCCGAAGCCCATCAAGGAAGCAGTGTCCAAGGATGAGGCAGCGGACATCAAGGCGAAGATCGAAGAAGTCGGGGGAACCGTGGAGATTAAGTGACCGGCCGGTCCGTTCACGTGGTTCCAATTTCAACCCCTTAAAACAAGGACCTCTAATGTTGCGAACACGCAGAAACTTTGGCCGTATAAAGAAGATCGTTGATATTCCGAATCTCATCGAGATTCAGAAGAAATCATATGAGAAGTTCCTCCAGGCCGACGCGCCTCCTGAAAAAAGAGCGAATGTCGGTCTGCAGGGGGCTTTTCAGAGTGTTTTCCCCATCGTGGATTTTGGTGAGAAATGCTCTCTTGAATTCGTCAGCTATAGCATTGGAAAGGCCCGATATGATGTGAAGGAATGTATTCAGAAGGGCATGACATACAATGCTCCCCTGAAGATAGTTGTGCGATTGGTTGTCTTTGACACAGGAAGGGGTGCCGAACAGCGGATTATAAGAGACATCAAGGAGCAGGAAATTTACTTCGGCGAAATTCCATTGATGACGGAGAAAGGAACCTTTCTCATTAATGGAACTGAGCGTGTGATTGTCAGTCAGCTTCACCGTTCTCCGGGAATTTTTTTCGATCATGACAAGGGAAAAACTCATTCCAGCGGAAAGCTCATCTATTCGGCTCGGGTTATTCCAATCAGGGGATCCTGGCTCGACCTTGAATTCGATCCCAAGGACCTTGTTTTCGCCAGAATCGACAGGCGCCGGAAAATGCCGGTAACCATTCTCCTGAAGGCGATGGGTTACACTGATGAGGAAATGCTGGCCCACTTTAACCGTATCGAAAGAATAGCAGTAGAGAAAGGGGCCTTTTACCTGGTGGTCGATGATGCCATCGTCGGTGAAAGGATACCCGTGGATATAGACAATCCCGAAACCGGCGAATCGGTTATCAAGCGTGGCAGGAAAATAACCAGGACAACGCTCAAGCGTATTGAAGAGTCCGGAATTACGCGCATCGAGATCGACGGCGACTACCTGGCGGGAAAAGTTGTCGCGGTGACGGTGGTGGACAGTGAAACGGGAGAAACGATAGTTCGATGCAATGATGAGCTTGATGAGGAAAAAATCGCTCTTATCGCTGCTCGAGGCGTTAAGGAAATCAAGCTGGTTCAGCTCGGAGAGGAGGCATCCAGCGCCTATATAAGAAATACGCTTTTAATGGACAAAATAGAGAGTGAAGAAGAAGCGATAGTCGATATATACAGAAGGCTGCGTCCGAGCAATCCTCCAACCGTCGATACAGCCCGCCGCTTTTTCAACACCTTATTTTTCTCGTCCAACAGTTACGATCTTTCCGATGTGGGCCGGGCCAAGATGAACTACAAGCTAAAGCTTAAAGTTCCCACTGATGTTACCGTGCTGAGGAGGGAGGACATACTCGAGGCGGTAACATATCTGGTCAACCTAAAAAATGGGCAGGCCGACTATAGTATCGACGACATCGATCATCTTGGCAATAGGAGAATCAGGTCCGTTGGTGAGCTGATCGAGAACCAGTACCGCATTGGCCTTGTAAGGATGGAGAGGGCAATCAAGGAGAAGATGAGTCTCCTCGATGTGGAAACCATGATGCCTCACGACTTGGCAAATTCCAAGCCAGTGACGGCAGTGGTGAATGAATTTTTTGGTAGCAGCCAGTTGTCACAATTCATGGATCAGACCAATCCTCTGTCCGAAGTTACTCATAAGCGGCGCCTTTCGGCTCTGGGACCGGGAGGACTTACCCGTGAGAGGGCAGGCTTTGAAGTTCGTGATGTTCACAATACCCATTACGGCAGAATTTGTCCCGTTGAAACACCGGAGGGACCGAATATAGGACTGATTGTATCACTAAGCACTTACGCAAGCGTCAATGAATTCGGGTTCATCGAGACACCATCTATTGTGGTGAAGGATGGGCGGGTTCTCGATGAAATTAAATACTTGACGGCTATGGAAGAGGAGACGGAGATTATTGCCCAGGCCGACAGCCTTCTTGACGAAGAGGGACGTTTCGTCGAGAAACTGGTTACGGCAAAGAAGGGTGGTGATTACGTTACAGTTGATCCCGGCGAGATTACGTTGATGGATGTTTCTCCCAACCAGTTGGTGAGTGTTGCCGCTGGCCTTATACCCTTTCTGGAGCATGACGACGCCAACCGCGCATTGATGGGATCCAATATGCAGAGACAGTCTGTTCCGCTTCTGCAGCCTCAGGCGCCTCTTGTTGGAACGGGCATGGAGCAGGTCGTGGCTCGCGACTCCGGAGCGGTTATCGTTGCCAAAAGGCCAGGCATAGTAGAAGACGTGGATGCGTCTCGAATCGTCGTAAAGGCCGATGTGGAAGACGAGGATGAATTCGATACGGGAGTCGATATCTACAATCTTGTCAAGTACCAGCGCTCAAATCAGGATACCTGTTTCAACCACAAGCCCATAGTGAACCTGGGGGACCGGGTTAAGAGGGGAGACATTATTGCGGACGGTCCTGCTACGCAATGGGGGGAGCTTGCTCTGGGCAGAAACGTCATGGTGGCTTTCATGTCCTGGGGAGGTTATAACTACGAAGACTCAATTCTCGTGAGCGAGAGAATTGTGAAGGACGATATTTATACTTCCGTTCACATCGAAGAATTCGAGATAGTAGCCCGGGATACTAAGCTGGGCAAGGAAGAAATAACTCGTGACATTCCTAACGTTGGTGATGAAGTACTTAGAAATCTTGATGAAAGCGGTATAGCCCGCATAGGCGTACCTGTTAAATCCGGAGACATTCTGGTTGGCAAGGTAACGCCCAAGGGAGAAACACAGCTTTCTCCCGAGGAAAAACTGCTAAGGGCAATTTTTGGGGAAAAAGCGGGAGATGTTCGGGACACGTCTCTCCACGTTCCTCCCGGGGTGGAAGGCACGGTGGTTGACGCGAAAATATTCTCACGGAAGGGGACAGAGAGGGACGGAAGGTCACAGTATATAGAGGATGAAGAAATCAGCCGTCTTCAGAAAGACCGGGACGACGAGATTAAGATTATAACCGAGAGCGTAAAAAGGAAAGTGTATGAGCTTCTGGTGGGGGGGAAATCCCTATCGAAACTTTATGATTTATCAAAGAAGAAAGTCCTTCTGAAAAAAAATGAGGACATCACATCGGAAAAACTCAGGGCAATACCATTTGTCCTCTGGAAGGATATAACTCTTGAAGATGCCGTCGTGGAAGAAAAGTTAAAGAAGATCTTTGCAAACCTGGCCAGGAAAATAGAGGGAATAGAGACCTTTTTCGAGGAAAAGATAGAGAAGGTGAAGGCTGGAGACGAACTTCCTCCCGGCGTTATTAAGCTTGTGAAAGTATATGTTGCAATAAAGCGGAAACTTTCCGTCGGTGACAAGATGGCCGGCCGCCATGGAAACAAGGGCGTTTTATCGAGAATCCTCCCGGAAGAAGACATGCCCTTCTTTGCCGACGGAACTCCGGTAGACATAGTCCTCAATCCTCTTGGTGTGCCATCCCGTATGAACGTGGGCCAGGTACTCGAGACCCATCTGGGATGGGCTTCGAGGGAATTGGGCATGAAAGTTCAGTCTATGCTGGAGCTCTATCGTGACAGGCAATCCATCCTGTCCACACTGAAGGATATATACGGAGACGATGAACAGTCTGTATTTCTGGAAGGAGCTACCGTTGAAGAACTCAGGCTGTTCAGTGAACGTATTAAAGAAGGAGTGCCCGTTGCTTCACCGGTTTTTGACGGCGCCGGTGAGGAGGAAATCAAGGAGATGCTTGCCCTTGCCGAATTGCCCGGGACGGGCCAGGCGCAACTTTATGACGGGAGGACCGGGCGTCCCTTTGATCAAAAGATTACCGTTGGCATCATATACATGATGAAGTTGCACCACTTGGTCGATGATAAAATACACGCCCGCTCAATCGGTCCCTATTCACTTGTTACGCAGCAGCCCCTGGGCGGCAAGGCCCAATTTGGGGGACAGCGTCTTGGTGAAATGGAAGTGTGGGCCATTGAAGCCTATGGCGCGGCGTATTCTCTCCAGGAATTTCTTACCGTAAAATCCGATGACGTAGCTGGAAGAACCAGGATGTACGAGGCCATTGTCAAGGGAGATCACACTCTGGAGCCTGGGCTTCCGGAATCCTTCAACGTTCTTATAAAAGAACTGCAGGGGCTGTCTATAGATGTGGAATTGCTTGAAAACGATTAGAATCTGCTGCCACTGTATAATTCCGGATAATGATCAGTTTTTAATAGTAATATGACTGTGCACGACGGAATTCATCGTCAGGTTTAATAAGTTTTTTCTTCGACTGCGTCAATTGCAGTAACGGAGTACAAATAAGGGGAGTTTATTCAGTGGAAGATATTTTTGGTTTTTTTGAAAAACCGAAAGATCCGGTAAAGTTTAACGCTGTGAAAATATCTCTGGCCTCGCCCGAGACGGTTCTTTCCTGGTCTCATGGTGAAGTCAAGAAACCGGAAACTATTAATTACAGAACCTTCAAGCCCGAAAGGGACGGTCTTTTCTGTGCCAAGATATTCGGTCCTGTAAAGGATTACGAATGCCTTTGCGGGCGATACAAGCGAATGAAACACCGCGGCATCATATGCGAGAAGTGCGGCGTCGAGGTTATCCAGTCGAAGGTGAGACGGGATAGAATGGGGCACATAGTTCTGGCGGCGCCGGTGGCGCACATCTGGTTTTTGAAAAGCCTTCCAAGCAGAATCGGAAACATCCTCGATCTTACACTGAAGGACCTTGAGAGGGTTCTCTACTTCGAGTCTTGGATCGTTACAGATCCGAAAAATACTTCCTTAAAAAAGAAGGAACTCTTGCTGGATGAACAGTATTTCGATCTGAAAGAAGAGCACGGAGCCGATGCCTTCGAAGCTGGTATGGGTGCGGAAGCCATACGAAAGTTGCTGGAGGAAGTAAACCTTGAAGAGCTGGACAATGAGCTTAGGGTGGAACTGAAAACAGCAACCTCGGACACAAAACGCAAGAAACTGACCAAGCGTCTGAAAGTCGTGGAGAGTCTTAAAGCTTCCAATAACAAGCCTGAATGGATGATTCTCACTGTGTTGCCGGTGATTCCTCCGGATTTGCGCCCGCTGGTTCCTCTCGATGGAGGCCGCTTCGCGACATCGGACCTTAATGATTTATATAGGCGTGTGGTGAACCGGAACAACCGGCTCAGGCGGCTTCTGGAGCTTAGCGCTCCTGAAATCATTATCAGAAACGAAAAGAGGATGCTCCAGGAAGCCGTGGACGTTCTCTTCGACAACGGCAGGAGAGGCCGGGCCGTCACAGGTTCTAACAAGCGGCCGCTCCGTTCCCTATCTGACATGCTCAAGGGCAAGCAAGGGAGATTCCGGCAGAATCTTCTTGGAAAACGGGTTGATTACTCGGGTCGATCGGTCATTACCGTTGGGCCGGATTTACGGCTTCACCAGTGCGGCCTTCCCAAGAAGATGGCCCTTGAGCTCTTCAAGCCCTTCATCTACAACCGTCTTGAAGAAAAGGGATACGTGACGACCGTCAAAAGTGCCAAAAAAATGGTGGAGAGGGAGGCTCCCGAGGTGTGGGACGCCCTTGATGAGGTTGTCCGCGAGTACCCGGTCCTTCTTAACCGGGCTCCCACGTTGCACCGGCTCGGCATCCAGG
>JAQUQY010000064.1 GCA_028715865.1 Syntrophales bacterium | reverse complement strand
ACGTTAAAAACGTGAAGCATCTTTACGGGACCTTGAATGATATTCCCTGGGAACGCGACATTGATCCCAGCGGCTACGTCTCGGTTACATCCGTGGCTGACACGCCTCACATCGCAAATTCCCGGTTCCTGAACCAGACGTGCAAGGATGCAGTAGCGGACAGGATGGTAAGTTGCTGCGGCCGCAGGCCCGACTCGGGCTCCGAGAGAAAAGCCACAGTTCTTCACTGCTACTGGAAGGACGAGACCTTCTCTCTTTATTTCGATACCTCCGGAGAGCCGCTTTCCCGGAGGGGTTACCGCCTGGTATCCACCGCGGCGCCCCTGCAGGAGGCACTCGCGGCGGCCCTGATCTTCGCCTCCGGCTGGAGCAAGGAAGAACACTTCGTAAATCCCATGTGCGGCAGCGGCACCTTTGCCATTGAAGCCGCTCTTATGGCCCTGGAAAAGCCACCGGGCCTGCTTAGAGACAATTTCGGCTTTATGCACATAATGGGATACAAGGCCATGGACTGGAAAAAACTCCGAAATTCCATCAACAGAAAAGTTGAGACTTCCGCGGCAATACGCATAATCGCCACTGACATAGATGAAAGGGCTCTTGAAGCGGCCCGTGAAAACGCGCGCGCGGCAGGCGTTGAAGGGTATATAGAATTCTCCCTGTGTTCTTTTGAAAGAACAGAGGTCCCTTCGGGGAGATGTCTTGTTATGATGAACCCCGAATACGGCAAGCGAATGGGAGAGCAGCGTCAACTGGAGCCGGTCTATAAAGGCATAGGTGATTACCTGAAACAAAAATGTGTTGGTTGCCGAGCGGCCGTATTTACGGGAAACCTGGAGATGGCAAAGCGTATCGGCCTCAGAACGAGCAGAAGAATGACATTTTTCAATGGCCCCATTGAATGCCGCCTGCTCTGTTATGAACTTTATGAGGGAACAAGGAAAAAGATGGGATCCCGATATGAGAGGGCATAACCGCAAAGGCATTGAACGCCCCTGCGGTACCGTGTCCGTTCACTCTTGTTTAAACTTGCAACTTTTGTCATCAGTCTTTATATCAACATGTAACCAGGCAAAAGGAATTAATTTCCATGAGTGATGTAAAAAGAAGAGAGAGGGAGGCAGTCCTTGTTGACCCCGATGAAATAATCGAAAAAATTGAACCGGGTATGAAGGTATTTCTGGGGCCGGGCGCGGCCGAGCCCAGGGCCATGATTCAGGCGATGCTGAAGTCCAATGCCAGGAATCTCAGGGATCTTGAATTCATACAGCTTTTGAGCTTTGGGGACGCTATTCCCGGCGACCAGTCTCAAGAGTACAAGTACCGTCTGAAAACGGTTTTTTCTGGATACATTGCCAGTGAGGCAATAGAGCAGGGGCGCGTAGATCTCATTCCTTCAATATATTCGAGGGTTCCCCATCTCATAAGCGCCGGCATAATCGAAGTGAATGCCGCCTTCGTTCAGGTTACCCCTCCCGATGAACGTGGCTTCGTCAGCCTGGGAATAGCCCTGGACGCGGCGCGTCAAAGCATGAATCGTGCCTCTCTTGTTGTTGGTGAAATCAACGATTACATCCCCCTCACCATGGGCGACACCTTCGTTCACGTGAGCGAATTCGATTACCTGGTTAAATCCACTATACCTCCGCACTATTTTGAACGGTGGCCCTTCACGGATGTATATAAACAGATCGCCGCCAACGTGGCCACCATGGTTGAAGATGGAAGCTGTATCGCCTTTACCGCTGGCCCCCTTTTTGAAGCCCTTGTAGAGCCGATGTCACGGAAGAGGGACCTGAGCGTCCAATCTCTTATCATGACAGACGCCCTTATGGAATTGATCAGGAGCGGAGCCGTGACTAACAGGCGCAAGCGTTTCTTCAGAAACAAAAGCGTGGTCTGCTACGCCCAGGGAACGAAGGAACTCTATAATTGGCTCGACGGCAACCCGCTCATCGAATTCCAGTGTGTTGACACGGTCATGGATCCACAACTCCTGTCACTGAACGAGAAATTTATCAAGATCCTACCGGCCCGGAAAGTTGACCTGACCGGCATTGTGGCCCTGCAGGTGGGCAGGGGGAATGTTACCCTGAACCCGGGTGAAGTGCATTCGGTTTTCATGGGCGCCGCCCTTTCGCCGGGAGGACGGACCATTTTTGCCCTGCCCAGCCGAAATCCTTACGACAGTCCCAACATAATCCTGTCGGCAAAGGAGTATCCCAACCAGTTTACGAACCAGGAATCCCTGGACCTTATCGTTACGGAATACGGAGTGGCCTCAATGCGGGGACGGACCCAGCGGGAACGGGCACTGGCCCTGATAGATATCGCCCACCCCGACGACAGATGGGAACTGGTACAGCAGGCAAAGGCCGCCAACATAATCTACCATGACCAGATTTATATCACCGATTCCGGTCACTGTTTCCCCCACGAAATTGCTTATCAACATACATTTAAGAACGGTCTTTCCCTTTGGTTCCGTCCCATAAAGCCATCGGACGAAGACGATATGCGCGACCTTTTTTATAGATTTTCAGACCAGGCCGTCTATTACCGCTACTTCACGCCCATAAAGACCATGCCTCACATTCGCATGCAGGAGTATGTCAATATCGACTACTGTGAAAACATGTCAATCGTAGGGGTTGTCATGGAAGAGGGGGTGGAGCGGATCATAGCCGAAGGTCGCTACTCCCATATCGAAGGCACTCCCTTTGCCGATGTGGCTATTGTTGTCGACGACGAATACTGCGGTAAGGGCATAGCTAAACACATGCTGGAGCTGCTTATTAACACGGCAATTAAGCGGGGCATCAAGGGATTCAAAGCTGATGTCCTCAAGGAAAACAAAGCCATGATGAAAGTTTTCGAAAGCTCGCGGTATCCCATCCACGCCGTTCTAAAATCAGGAGAATATGAAGTAACAATACCCTTCACAGTTGATGAAACTGAAGGCGCCAAGACAACAGCTTGAGGTGAGAAATCATATGCACGCAGTCATAATGGCGGGCGGAAAGGGAACCCGTTTCTGGCCCGCAGGCAGGGAAAAGAAGCCCAAGCAGCTCCTTAAAATGGCCGGTGAAAGAACCCTTCTACAGCAGGCAGTGGATAGAATCCTTCCACTGGTTCCCCGTGAAAATATCCTTGTTGTCACCGGCGAGGCGCATGGCCGGGATACTCTTAGTCAACTGCCTGAACTTCCCGCGGGAAACATCATAATGGAGCCCATGGGAAGAAACACGGCCCCCTGCATAGGCCTTGCGTCAATGGCAATCGGAATAAAAGACCCCGAAGCCGTCATGATTGTCCTTCCAGCGGACCACGTGGTGGAAGATGATGAGGCATTCCGTGATACGCTGAGGCTGGCCGCTTTGGCGGCGGAGGATGAACCCTGCCTTGTGACTATCGGGATACCGCCGCGTTCGCCGGAAACGGGCTTCGGATACATAGAGAGGGGCGAACCTGCGTCAGCAAAAAGCAGGAATGACGTCTTCAGGGTCCTTTCCTTCAGGGAAAAGCCCGATCTCGAAACGGCCCGTTCTTTTCTCGAAAAAGGCACCTTTTTCTGGAACAGCGGAATCTTCGTCTGGAAAGTTTCGTCCATAATGAAGTCCATCAGAAAATATCTTCCCGATCTTTACGAAGAGCTTCTGTCACTGGAGTGTAGCCTCGGGACACCGGAAGAAGCCGGGGCGATTCGTGCCGCCTACGAGCGTATACTGCCCATATCAATCGATTACGGCGTCATGGAAAAAGCCCGTGATGTTCTGGTTGTAAAGGGGGATTTCGGCTGGAACGACCTGGGAAGCTGGGACGCGCTGGCCGACCTGTTGCCTAAGGATGACGCGGGAAACATTCTGAGGGGGCCGGTTTTAGCCGTGGACACACAAAATTCACTTGTCCTGAGCGGGGGAAAAGTTATCGCCCTTGTGGGGGTTGATGACCTGGCAGTGGTTGAAACGGAAGACGCAATACTTGTTCTGAAGCGGGGAAGGTCCCAGGATGTTAAAAAGGTCGTGGACCGCCTTGAACGGGAAAACAAGAAGGAATATCTCTAGTGCAAATGGAGCTTGCCACGGTTGTCGGCCTTGCGGCCGCCTTTCTCAGTTCCCTTTCCATGGCGCCGCAGGTGATAAAAATATACAGGACCCGGAAAACGGGCGATCTGTCCCTTCCCGCCTTCTGTTCCCTCGCGGCAGGTCTTTTTCTCTGGTTCATCTACGGAATAATGATAGTGGCCGTGCCGGTGGTCATCGGCAATGCCGTAGGCCTGTCCCTGGTGTTGTACGTGGTGATAATGAAGCTGAGGTACGGTTGAAAAACAATCAGGCGGACTTCACCGGCATTAATTTACTGTGAATAAATTATTTTACCCGCCTCAGAAACATCGTAGCCTGACATATTCCTGGTCAGCCGCGACAGGGAAGATGGCTCGAGATAGCTGATAAAATGCTTCATGGGGGCAGTGGACATCAGTTCTCCGGGTATTACAAGATCAAACCGCTCGTCTTTTATGGGAATGAATTCGAGCCCCAGGTGGCGCGCCGCGTACTCTATGCCCAGTCCGCAATCGGCTTCGCCGAAAAAAACCTTCATGGCCGCTTCCATGTGCGTATCTACTATGCCGACCTCTCTTGGGCGAATCTCAACTCCCAGCCTTTCTTCTCTGAGCAGATAATCAAAAAGAACCGCCGTACCCGAACCCTTGTTCCTGCCGATGAAACGGACGTCATTTTCAGCAAGATCCCTGATGCTTCTGATTCCCAAAGGGTTTCCCTTTTTGACGATCAGGCCCTGGGTCCTGTGCCATAGGGTAATGACGGAAATGCTGTGATCGCCCAGGTGTCCTTTCACGTAGGGTATATTGTAGTCCCCCGTTTCCATGTCCAGGATATGCATACAACAGGCCTGGCACTTGCCCCTTACCAGCGCCTGAACACCGGCGATGCTTCCCACGGGAGCGTAGAAAGCCAGCGCTTCGGGGAGGTTTTCACGGGAGTACATGGCGAGCAGTCTCGAAAGGAGAACATCGTCACTGCCGACAACCATTATGTCCCGTTCGCGCTCGACATTTTCGTCAATCCACCTCATGACGTGATTCCGGGGAAAAAGCCACTTCCCGGCTATCCGGACACGGGGAACGTTTCCATCACGAACAAGCTGATAGACTTTTTTCTCGTTGAGCCGCAACAGTTCAGCAAGCTCCCTGGTCGTAAGCATCTCGTTCATGGCGGCATCCCCTGAAACTCGTTTTTATAGCGTTAATATATATATGTATGGAGGTTATGTAAATAATTACCCTGAGGCGCCGTCCCGGCGAAAACTGAAAAGCCTCTTAACATCGGCACGGGGATCATCCATCTTGGCCTTAAGGATAATGGCAGCGCCCTTTGCGGCTACCTGGGGAGACTGTCCAGTGTGATAATCGATGGTAAGAATCATCATAGTCCTGCCGCCTGCCGCTTCGGTCATCTGTAAGGACAGGCTCTGCACAACCGTGCTGGTTCGCACGGTTCCGGCAAACCCCATAGAGTTGATGTGGCTTGCCGATACACTTCCCGTAACTATGACCTGGACATCAAGGTCCCGAACCGCGGCAATTAGCCTTTGTCGCTCGCTTTCCACCTTATCCTTTTCATCTGACGGGGCTATGGGTATCCTGTCGGGGCCGTACACTGAATAGCCGTGGCTCATTAGCTCCACAACAAGGTTATCGGCCACCACGGCGCCAAGATCTCCGATTCTTCCGCAGGGACGGGCGGCATTTTCTCTTCCCATCCACAGGGCGATGCGGCGAATGGAGTTCCACTCCTCTATGTCGGCTTCGGGATCGATGGCAATGGAAATGTCGGCTGTCTCCAGGGCCTGGTAGGCCATGGAACCAACATTGATCGCAGTGACGGGTATTGAAACAATGGAAACGGCGGCGCATCCGTAAATCAGCAGGACGACCGCCGGTATAGTTATCGCGAGCAACTCCCTGTATGAACGCGGCACGGGTTTTTCTCCAATTACTTTCCTTATGGCTGTATCCTCACTGAACAATCCTGAGTTTCTGTCCCTCAAATATCAAGTGACGGGATTCCAGGCTGTTGGCGGCCATCAGTGATTCAATGGTGGTGTCGAACCTCCTTGCAATGAGTTCCAGGGTGTCGCCACGGTCAACGACGTAGATTTTTTCGGAACCCGCGGGTCGCCCTTCATTATTATCACCCTTGATTGGTATTCTTATTCTCTGCCCGACCTGAATATGGTTTCTTGATCGCAGGCCGTTGGCGCTTGTCAATTCTTCTAAAGTAACTCCGTAACGGCGGGCTATGCGTTCAAGCGTGTCGCCCCGGACAACAACATGCGTGGAGGAACGTGAAGGAGCGGCGGAAACCGTCGGGGAAGTTCGAGATGGGGAGGAGCCCGACAATGCCAGCCTCTGACCGACGTAAATCCTGTCGCGGGAGCGGATGTTGTTAAAGCGCATAAGGTCGCCCATGGAAACTCCATAACTGCGTGCTATGCGCTCAAGCGTGTCGCCCCGGACAACAACGTGCGTGGAGGAACGTGAAGGAGGTTCAGACAGAACAAGCCGTTGACCTACGTATATCCGATCGTGATATTGAATGCTGTTGACCCTGGCCAGGTCGTTCATGGAAACGCCGTAGCGCCTGGCAACACGCTCCAGCGTGTCGCCTGCCTCGACAGTATAGACGGCGGGAAGCGCTTCGGGAACATCTGGTGGAGAATGGCCCCCGGGGATTTTCAGCTTCTGGCCCACAAATATCCTGTCACGGGAGCGAATGGTGTTCAGCGCCATCAATTCACTAACCGTGGTTCCGTGATCAGAGGCTATCCGTTCAAGCCGATCTCCCCTTCTTACGGTGTAGGTGGTTTCATTTCTTGCCAGAACCGTCGCGCGGGATAGCGGCTCGTAGCGCGCGTCCTTTTCCTTGAAGGACAGGGCCTGCTGGGTTGGAAGATAATCCGTAACAGCGGCGGCAATGGCCCAGGCGATATCGCGCCTGAAATCCCTGTTTCTGAGCAGGAGTTCTTCGTGGTAGTTTGATAGATAGGCCGTTTCGACAAGGATTGAGGTTATGTCCGGCAGCCTGAGAACTCTGAAGGGCGCCCCCTGTACGGATTTGAATTTCAGACTGTTAACCCGCCCGAGCGTTCCAAGTGTAATGGAGCCGAATGAGCGGGACTGGTTAAGGGACTCCGTTTGGAGCATGTTGAGAATTATCGGGTCGGCTTCATCGTTGCCGCCGTTGCCCGGATCACCGCCAAGGATGTCGGAAAGGTTCTGGCTCGCCGCCAGCAGACGCGCCGCCTCGTTGCTCGCGCCTATAGTGGAAAGGCAGTAAACGGAAGATCCCCTCGCCGACCTGAAGGGAGCCGCGTCAGCGTGAATGCTGATAAATAAATCGGCATTGTACTGCCGGGCGATTTCGCCTCTCCGAACCAGGGACACGAAGTAATCGCCATCGCGGGTCAAAAACACCTTGTATCCGCGGTGGACAAGCATTTCGCGAAGTTCTCTCGCAATTTGAAGAACAATGTCCTTTTCCCTCGTGCCCAGGCGCCCGATGGCCCCGGGATCTTCACCGCCATGGCCGGGATCGAGAACGATGATCCGTTTCACTTCACGGTCCGCTACTCTTATCCGTTCATCGGTCTCCCGTTTTTCCACTTTGGGAATTTTTATATCAATGACGATCCGGTGAGCCTTGTCGAGAATTTGACCGAGTTTGAAAACATTCGTCAAAACCTGACCCGAAAGATCGACTTCGACACGGGTGGTGTCTCCGGGAAGGAG
>JAQUQY010000063.1 GCA_028715865.1 Syntrophales bacterium | reverse complement strand
CCTGCGCTTCGGTCTCATGTTCACGGACGCCACCTCTATTTTTCGTGACACCTCCTACAGCATCTTCAAACAGGTGCTGCAGCGGGGAGGAATCATCAAGGGTCTGACCATCGCGGGCAAATCGGAGGAGCTGAGCAAGAACGTCCTTCAGAATGAATACGCCAAACAGATAGTGCCGGCCCTGGGGGGCAAGGGCATGACCTGGATGCGTGTAACCGAAGGGTCCCTCGATTCAAACATTGTCCAGTTCTTTAGTGAAAAGGAAAAAAGGGAGATTCTGGAACGCTTCAACGCGCACGATGGCGATGTGATTGTAATGATAGCCGATCCTTCGCCCGATGTGGTCACCTCCGTACTGGGCAAGCTCCGTCTTCACCTGGCCGACCGCCTCAACCTGATTCCCCCGGACACATTCAGCCCCCTTTGGATTACTGATTTTCCACTCTTCGAAGCCACCGATCAAGGCATCACATCGAGCCACCATCCCTTTACGGCGCCGGACCGGACGGATTTCGATCCGGGGAACCGGGAGGATCTTCTTGCCCTTCGCTCCCGGGCCTATGACCTTGTTGTCAACGGCGAAGAGCTTGGCGGCGGCAGTATCCGCATCAACGGCAAGGATCTGCAGAACAGGATCTTCAGAGCCCTCGGCCTGTCGCGTGATGAGGTAGAGGAAAAATTCGGTTTTTTCCTCCGCGCCTTCGATTACGGAATCCCGCCCCATGGAGGCCTTGCCCTGGGAATGGACCGTGTAGTTTCCATGATCCTTGGAGCACCTTCAATTCGTGACGTAATCGCTTTTCCCAAGAACAGGAGTGCCTTCTGCCCCCTTACGGGCGCCCCCTCAACGGTGGCCCGGGAACAGCTGGCGGAACTGGATCTGTCAGGGGCTGAGGCGGCGGGAAGTCTTCCGGGGATGAATGAGGAATCAAGCCTCATCGACTCCCTTTCATGGGTGTCGCGAATAGCCCTGGATGAGTCGGAAAGGTCCTCCATTGAAGAGGCTCTCGACGAAGCTCGCTCCATGGCAGAGATTGTAGAAGCCGCCGCGGGGAATGAAGACCCGCTTTTTTCAGTCCTGCCGGTCGGGGCAAACCGCCTGCGAGAAGGCGCGACGGCGAGGCGTCACGAGGGAGTTGAAGGGAGGGATCTCTTTAAAAACGCGCCGTCAATGAAGGGAGATTTCTTTAAAGTGGCGAGCATTCTTGAATAGGAAAAACCCGAATCGGCATCGCGAGGAGCTGTAATGAACACAGATTATTTCGCCTACCTCAACGAGTCGCCTTTCCCGTCATCAGGGGAAGGAAAGCTCCAGGGAATGAGGATAGCGCTCCATCCTTCCATCGCGGCTAGGGAGTGGCCTTCAGAAGCGGGATCCCGGGCTCTGGAAGGATTCATCGCCCTGGAAGACGCCACCGTCGTGGAGCGCCTGAAAAGCGCCGGCGCCCATATAAGGGGAAATACATTCATGAATGAGCTGGGGCTTGGCGTGGACATGGACACGTCGGGGTCGGCCGTAGCGGAGGGTGAGGCGGACCTCTCCGTGGTTGTGGACATTATGGGAGAATCAAGAATAATTGCGGCCAGGGCGGGCCTCGCGGGATTCAAGCCGAGCTTCGGAATTGTCTCGCGCCTTGGTGTCATCGGCCTTGTTCCATCCATGGAGAGCGTCGGCTTCACGGCGGGCCGCCCTGAAGACATTCTGGAGGTTCTCTCCGTCACCGCCGGTGACGACGGCCGGGATTACTCTCTCTCCGTGGATATGCCGGATTTCAGCGATGTCGCGAGTGGAAAAGGCGAAAACTTTCGCCTGGGGGTGATAAGTGAGGCATCGAATCTACTTGATTCCAGAGAGCTTGATGAATTCGGCAAGTGCGTCGGCCGCCTTAAAGAAGCGGGATGCGCCATTAATGAGCTCAGCTTCGGGGAATTCGATCTTTTCGCCACAGTTCATCAAGTAATAGGCTCTGTGGAAGCCTCGTCATGTGCCGGGAAATTCGACGGTGTACGCTACGGTCACCGGGCCGGGGGCGCTAAGGACTGGAATGACATGTACCTGAGGTCCAGGGGTGAGTCTTTCGGAACAATGCTGAAAACACTGCTGTTCCAGGGAGCCTGGTTCCAGTTTGAAAACTACGGCGCCTTTGAAAAGGCCTGCCGCGTCAGGTCCCGCCTGCTGGAGGCGATGGATAAGCTCTATGAAAGCGTGGATTTCCTGGTCCTGCCCACATGCGGGATGAAGCATATGGAAGGCAAGGCGGAAAACATTGCCGGGCTCTACGACATGTGCCGTTTAGCCCTTCCGGCGAACGTGACGGGCCAGCCTGCCCTTAATCTGCCGGGGCGGCTTCTGGGGGTGGAGACCGGGCTTTCCATACAGGTGATGGGACGGCGCCTGGACGACACGCGGCTTCTTGCCTGGGCATCAAGTCTGGTCGGCCGGATTTTTTCGGGGGATAAGACATGACCAATGATTTCGAAGCTGTTGTGGGTCTTGAAATACACGTTCAGCTGAAGTCGGAGACGAAGATGTTCTGCGATTGTCCCAACCGGCCCGGCGATGAGCCCAACCGCAACGTCTGTCCAACCTGCCTCTGGCTTCCCGGCGCCCTGCCGAGAATGAGCGGGGACGTCCTGGAGAAGGCGATACTCGCCGCGCTTTCGCTGGACTGTGAAATTCAGCCCCTTACGGCCTTCGACCAGAAGGTCTATTACTACCCCGATCTTCCCAAGGGCTACCAGCTTTCACAGTTTCACAGGCCCCTCGCCCGGAACGGACGGATTGAGATTGTTGCAGGTGACGGCTCTATCCGTGACATTGGAATAGCCCAGGTGCACATGGAAGAGGACGTGGCGAAGCTTATTCACGAAAAGGAAGGAAGAACGCCCGTCAGCCTGGTGGATTTCAACCGTGCCGGAACGCCGCTTGTTGAGATCGTCAGCAGGCCTGACCTTCGAGGATCCTTCGAAGCCATGGAATACATCAAGGCCCTGCGGTCGAGAATTCGTTACACGGGAGCCTCCGATTGCAGCATGGAACAGGGAACAATGCGGGTGGACGCGAATATTTCCATACGTCCCCGCGGTTCGGGTCTTTTCAACACGAAGGTTGAAGTCAAGAACATGAACTCCGTCCACAATGTGGGCGCAGCGATTGATTACGAAATCGGGCGACAGGCCGGGCAGATCCGGGCGGGCGAAGAAATTATTCTTCACACGCGCCTCTGGGACCCGGACAGGAACGTGACCACGGCCATGCGAGGAAAATTCGAAGGGCCCTGCGTACCTGACCCTTCTGTGCCGCCGCTGATCATTTCCAGGAAAATGCTAGATGCTGTGCGGGAACTACTCCCGGAGACCCCTGCCAGCAAGCTGGATCGTTTCATCGGCGAGTACGGGCTTACCCGCGACGAAGCGGCTCTCATGAGTTCCGAGCGGGACATGGCGGATTATTTCGAGAACGCGGCGGGACAGGGCATTCTCCCTCGAACGGCCTGTCACTGGATATCAACCCAGCTCGCCCCTCTTCTGAAAGAGGCCGGGCTTGGAATAGAGGAATCGCCCGTATCACCCGAACGCCTGGCCCGTCTTCTGAGTCTTCTCGAAAACAATGAAATCAACGCGAGGGCCGCCAGGGAAGCATTGTCTCTGCTCTTCGACAGCGACGAGTCCCCCGAAGAAATTGTTGAGAGCCGGGGTTTCCGGCAGGTATCGGACAGTGGAGCCCTTGATGCAATAGTGGATCAGGTGCTGAGCGAAAACGCGCCGGCCGTGGAGGACTACCGGGCGGGAAAACAGAAAGCCTTCGGATTTCTCATGGGGCAGGCAATGCAGGCCTCCCGGGGAACGGGGAACCCCAAGATGATCAAGGAGATACTGCAGAAAAAACTTGGATGAAACCATGTTAGATTCTGCCGGGTAGTTGGGCGGCCCGATCCCGATATGTCAAATGCCTGCGCAACCCCGGGGAAGTACTGAATCCAATTATTCAATTGACAGGCAAGGTACTTTAGGGCAGACTTGATCTGATATGGACTTGAACAGGTATGTTGCTTGAAAGTCAAAGATTGGCCGGATTACCCGTTGTCTGAAACTCTTCAAACTTTGATCAGCATTGCTTAAAGGCCCGGCTTCCGCGGAAAATTTGTTCTTCTGTTTAACGTTAAAATTTGCACAAATAACCTTGACAGGTTTCCGCAAGAAAGGTAAGGAATCCCACAGTCAGACTACTTGGAAACCGGAGTTGAAATGGAAATCGCAGCCAAAATATTAAATGGAGATGTATATGCCGCGTCAATGCTGATGAGGGCCGTGGAAGACGAAAAGCAGTTCGCACTTGAAGAGCTTGGTCTCCTTTATTCTCATACGGGCAAGGCATTCGTTATTGGATTTACGGGCCCTCCGGGCGTAGGGAAAAGCACTTTGATCGACAGCATGGTCGGGGCCTTCAGAAAAAAAGAAATGACCGTTGGCGTCGTGGCCGTTGATCCCACAAGTCCCTTTACTGGCGGTGCGGTGCTTGGTGATCGCGTGAGAATGCAGGAACACGCCATGGACAGGGGCGTCTTTATTCGAAGCATGGCTTCCAGAGGCTGGCGCGGAGGACTTTCAAAGTCGACGATAAGCATGATCCACATTCTGGATGCCATGGGCAAAGACATTATTCTCGTGGAAACCGTGGGAACGGGGCAGTCGGAAGTGGAGATTACAAAGGTATCGGACACATCCGTTCTTGTTCTGTCTCCGGATTCGGGAGACCAGGTGCAGGTTATAAAGGCGGGCATACTCGAGGCGGCCGATGTTTTTGCGATAAACAAGGCTGACAAGGAAGGAGCGGATTACGTCGTTTCAAGGGTGGAATTCATGCTTGGAATGAGGAAATTCAAGCCAGAGGAATGGAAGCCGGAGATCGTACTTACGGAGGCTGTTCTGAAAAAAGGCGCCGATGAGTTGGCCGATGTGCTTCTCAGGCATAAGGAATACCTCAAAACCTCAGGTGAAATGGACAGGCGCCGGAGAATCAGGGCCAGGGAAGAGCTGTTGAAAAATGTGGAAAGCTTTGTGAGGGATTTCTGCTACCAGGGATTTGTTGTCGAGCAGTACATGGAAGATCTGGTGGAGGGAATGGCGCAGAGAAATATCGATCCTCATTCGGCCACCCTCAAAATCATCGACTGGCTGAGCGCGCATTTTAAGCAGATATCCTCACACTGAAAAAGGCAGGCGGGAAAGTACATTTTTTATTTAATTAAAAGAAAAGGAGGAATGTCTGGGGAAATAGAAAAACGGCAAAGGGAATTTAACATTAACGGAATTATTTGAAAGGAGGCCGGAAATGGATAGTGGCAAAACCACAAAAGAGATTCTGAAAGAGAAACTGGCGTCAGAGAAGGGAACGCCTCTCTACAACCCGGAAGCGCTGTCGAAGATGAAAAAAGACTTCGAAGTCTGGAAAAACACCGTGGTTCAGGAGAAGGACAGGCAGAACTGGTACGTTACCCCCAAGACGATTCTGGGTTCCAATATACCTCGGGGTCTTCTCTATACGCCCATCGACAATGAAAACCTCGATTATGAAAGAGACCTGGGCTTTTCAGGACAGGAGCCATTCACAAGAGGCCTGCATGCCAACATGTATCGCGGCAGGTCCTGGACGCTGCGCCAGCTGTCGGCGGCAGGTCATCCCGAAGAGGTCAACAGGAGAATCAAAATGCTTCTCGACCGCGGCGCCACGGGATCCAACCTGGCCCTTGACCTCGCAACCGTTCAGATGTTCGACTCCGATGAGCCCGAGGCCCTTGGCCAGGTCGGAACAGTGGGAGTTCCCATCGACTGTGTGGAAGACATGGAGATGATCTACAAGGATATTCCCATTGACAAGATCAGCGCCTCCATCGTTACCCATTACCCCAGAAACACATCGATCGTATTCCCCATGTATCTCGTTATGGCCGAGCGCAGGGGCATTCCCTGGGACAAACTGCCCGGCAGCGTTCAGAATGATTTCATCATGGAAAGTGTCGTGCGAAGCGCTTGTGAATACATCCCCCCCCGTGACGACTTCAGGGTACAGTGCGACAATATAGAATTCATCAGGAAGAATGTGCCGCGATGGAACTTCATCACCCTTAACGGTTATAACCTCAGGGAATGGGGAACTTCAGGAATCACCGAAATGGCAGTGGCCATCGCCAACGGCATTGAAATTCTCAAAGACATGGGCAGGAGAGGATATGATCCTGACTGGGTAGGTGAAAGGCTTGCCTTCTTCTGGTCTCCGGCAAATGACTTCTTCGAAGAAGTCGCCCGCCTGCGCGCGGTAAGGCGCCTGTGGTACCGCATCATGAAATACAGATTCAACTGCAAGAATCCCAGGTCCATGTGGAGCAAGTGCCACGTGCAGACATCGGGAGTGTCCCTCATGCGCGAAGAGCCCATGGCCAACGTGGCAAGGTCGGCCTATCACGCCATGGCGGCGGCACTGGGCGGCGCGCAGTCCCTGCATGTGGATGGCTATGACGAGGCCTACTCCGTGCCATCCGACGTGGCCAACCTCCTCGCATTGAGGACACAGCAGATAATCGAGGCCGAGACGCAGATTACGCAGGTCGTTGATCCGCTTGCGGGATCCTTCTATGTTGAGGCTCTGACCAACCAGATAGAAGAGCTAATCCTTGGTGAAATCGATGAAATAGAAAAGATGGGCGGTCTCGTGGAAGTCGTGGATACTGGATGGCTGCACAACAAGGCCTCCGCGTACATCCAGAAAGAGCAGCAGATGATGGAAGATGGGACGATCAAGATAGTGGCCCGTAACTACTTCAGGGATCCCAACCTCGAAATGCCGGAAATCTGGGTAAAGGAATATGACCCTGTTCTGACAAAGCAGATGGCGGACAAACTGGCTCGCCTGAGGTCCCAGCGGGACAATGAAAAAGCGCAGAACATGCTCAAGGCCCTTGTGGATGCCTGCAAGAAGGACGACAATGTCATGGCGGCCTGTGTCGAGTGCGCGAGGGCCGATGTGACCGTCGGCGAGATGCGGCGTGCCTTTGTTGAGGGTTTCGGTCTGTGGAAAACACCCATCTTTGCCTAAGGCATCGATTTAGACAATCAAGGAGGTAAAAAAGCTATGGCGAGTAAAGATAAGATTAAGGTGCTGCTGGCACAGTTTCCCTTGGAGACACATTCGAGAGGGATCATTACCGTGGCTGGAATGCTCAGGGATGCCGGGATGGAAGTTATCCTCATGGGCAACGCACTGCCGGAGCAGGTTGTCGAGACGGCCATCCAGGAATACGTCGATGTTATAGGGATAAGCACCTATTGCGGAGGCGAGCTTGCCCTTGGCACGGAAATGATGAAAATAGCCGAAGAGAAGGGCATCAAGGACCGGACGGCCTTCCTTATCGGCGGCATTTTCCCGCCCATGTATATTCCCAAACTTAAGGCAATCGGCTTCGACGGCACATTCCTGTCGGCAACACAGGATGAGATAGTCTCGTGCATCAAAGAATCCGTCGCCGCTAAAAACTGAATCTTTCACATGGATTTAAAAAAGGGGGCCGGGGTGGAATCCACCCCGGCCCCCTTTTTTTGTGTGCCCGGTAGGCCCGTCTACTTTCAGGTGCAAGTCCTCTACAGACTTGGCGGCGGGAACTGTTAGCCTGGAGTTTAACACCTGCAAATAAATAGTTCTTCTATTTCGTGGACATAGGTGTCCCCAAAAAGTTCTTGGCACCACATTTGGTGTTTGCTCTTTGAAAATCGGATAATGTCACGACACTTCCCGAATCGTCTGGGGTATTGCCACGCC